>CANJDY010000210.1 GCA_947472635.1 Chitinophagaceae bacterium | reverse complement strand
TTGAGACAGGAAGCCATTTCCATATTTGATATGTTTAAAATTGGCATTGGTCCTAGTAGTAGTCATACGCTTGGTCCATGGCGAGCGGCACAGCTTTTTTTAAAGTCGCTGGGGGAGAAAAAAAATCTGCTGCAGGTAAAAAATACCCAAGTACTACTCTATGGTTCCCTTGCCAAAACTGGCAGGGGGCACGGTACAGATGTAGCGATTCAGTTGGGACTGAGTGGTGAGGATCCAATAATTTTTGATGTTACCACTATCAGTGCCAAATTGCAGCAGATTAAAGAGGAGAAGAAAATCCGATTAAATGGTATCCATGGAGTTGAGTTTTCTGCTGCAAATGATATTGTGTTTTTATTTTCTGAGTCACTTCCCTTTCATCCCAACGCGATGACATTTTTAGTAACATTGGAAAGCGGTGAAACATTTGCTGAAACATATTATTCCATTGGAGGAGGGTTTGTAGTAAAAGATGGACCAGCTTTAGCAGAAAAGGGAGCAAGTATACTTCCTTTTCCTATCAATACTGCCCACGAACTGATACATTGGTGTATGAAAACAGGTATGGGTATTAGTGAAGTGGTCATGGAAAATGAGCTAACCTGGCGTTCAGAGGAGCAGGTAAAAATTGATCTATTGAATATCTGGAAGGTTATGAAGCTATGTATTTATAAAGGCTGCCATACAGAAGGTATTTTACCCGGCGGACTTAATGTAAGGCGAAGAGGATATGAGCTCAATAAGCGATTAATCCAAGACAAAACTTACCAGGATTACGATAGCTGGATCTCCGCAATACGACAAGGAGGAAATGCTTTTAAATACACCTTAGACTGGGTAAGTTGTTTTGCCCTAGCAGTCAATGAAGAGAATGCCTCTTTTGGCAGGGTAGTTACCGCACCCACTAATGGTGCTGCCGGTGTAATACCTGCCGTGCTCCAATATTACATTTGTTTTTGTGAGGAGGTTACCGATGAAAAGATCATTCAATTTTTATTAACTGCTGGTGAAGTGGGTAGCATCTTTAAAAAGGGGGCGACCATATCTGCAGCAATGGGCGGCTGTCAGGCTGAAATTGGCGTAAGTAGTGCGATGGCAGCAGCTGCACTTACCGAGTGTATGGGTGGAACCCAACGCCAAACCTTAATGGCAGCAGAAATTGCCATGGAGCATCATCTTGGCTTAACCTGTGACCCTATTAAGGGGCTAGTTCAAATACCCTGTATTGAAAGAAATACGATGGGAGCTATCAAAGCCATTACTGCAAGTCAACTCGCCCTTCAGAGTTCACCTGATTTTGCTAAAGTAAGTCTGGATGGCGTGATTAAAACTATGTGGAATACAGCTTTGGATATGAGCAGTAAATACAAAGAAACTTCTGACGGAGGGTTGGCCGTGAATATCCCCATCAGTTTAAGTGAGTGTTGATTTTTAACACTTGATTGTAACACCCTAATTTTATTTCTTCCAAAAATAAATTGCAGGTGAATTACTTATTTGATCCAGTTGAATTGGTATTCCAACGGGGCCTTCTGGTTTCTTCCTGCTATTTTTCTAAATCTTTCTGGTAAGGCCATGAGGTAGTCCCTTGCTTTTTCAGCTTTGTCATTGATGCCGCTTATGTTGGAAATATTCCATTCATTCACTAAGGATTCTAAAATATCGGTATAGTCCAATGTGGTATAAACACCTAGGCGCTGGGCTGCATCGCTGAAATGATCAAATGCCTGTCCTATTTTTTCTCCAGATTGGCGTAGAAAATGTGCCGGCATGACAATCTTTTTTCGCATCATATCCTCAAATGCCAGCATCATCTCGCTGGGGTCAATCTCAAATATTTTTCCTACAAAACTTTTATAAGCCTTTGCATGACGGGCCTCGTCTGCAGCTATTACGCCACATATCTTGGAAAGTTGTACACAGCCATGCGTCTTAGCAATGGTGGCAGTTCTGCGATGCGATACATTGGTGGCCATTTCCTGAAAGGAAGTATACACAAAATTCCTGTAAGGATCTCTGCCTGTTCCAATATCAAACCCATCTGCAATCAAATATTGAGTGCTGATTTCCATTTGCTTCATATTGATTCTACCAGATAGGTATATATATTTATTCAACAAATCACCATGCCTGTTTTCCTCTGCAGTCCACATTCTTACCCATTTACTCCAGCCCTGCGGTTCCATTTTGTCAACCCCCTCTACATCAGTCAGCCAACTTTGGTAGGTGGGTAATGCTTCCTCAGTAATGATATCACCTACCAGTACAGCAAGATAATCGTAGGGTAGTTCTTTGCAGGATTCTTGTAATTCCTTAATGCTCGATCCGAAATTTTCGGAACTGCTATCAGGTAAAAAATCGGTTGGTTGCCAATTGGTATCAATATCTTTTAAAAATTCACTCACAATCGATTCCATCTTTTGGCCTAGAAAATTCATGACCTCGATTCTTGTATTTTTCTGATTCGACATATTTATAAGGTTGTAAGTAATACTGATCGTGAATGCTACGCATCAAAAATGGTAGCAAATATACAATCTTTACCAATTTGTAAAGAAGCTTAGCTAATAACATTCAAAAGGTAAAAAAGTTGAATGTAAAAATATTTATATACCGTATTTCCTTTTGATATCTCTGTCTGTTTCTCTTTCTTTGATACTTTCTCTTTTGTCGTATATCTTTTTGCCTTTGCCCAATCCAATTTCCATTTTAAAAAAACCTTTTTCAGTAAGGAAAATTTTAAGGGGTATGATGGAATATCCTTTCTCTTTTGTTTTAGCTTCTAGTTTGCGGAGTTCTCTTTTATTGAGTAAAAGTTTTCTTTCCTGCATAGGCTCATGGTTGTTATAGGTACCAAAGCTATATTCAGAAATATGAAGGCTTTTAACATACAATTCTCCTTTGTCGAAATAGCAATAGCTATCATTGAAGCTAGCTTTACCTGCCCGTAAACTCTTTATTTCAGTACCGGCAAGCACCATTCCTGCGATGAAGGTTGCTTCAAAAAAATATTCGTGATATGCCTTTCGGTTACTGAGTTCCACACTTTCGATTTTGTTACAAAAATACAATTAATCCCACTAGCCTATGCTGTTTTACCTTTAGCGGTGATTTTTATCTTATTTCGAAAGGGCTATTGGTATTCATTTATAGCCCAAATCACACAGGCAGTTTCCTTCTTCTGGAAACTGCCTGTGTAAAGGTTGTAAAACTTACTATTGTTTGAACAATACGATTACTGCCGCCATTTTGTGCTTCAATTCTTTGCGGTGTACTATAAAATCAAGAAACCCGTGTTCTAGTAAAAATTCACTTCGTTGAAATCCTTCAGGAAGATCTCTTTTAATGGTCTCCTTGATTACCCTTGGACCTGCAAATCCAATCAGAGCACCAGGTTCACCACAGATAATATCGCCTAACATGGCAAAGGAGGCAGTGGTGCCACCAAAGGTTGGATCTGTACACAAGGAGATGTAGGGAATCTTGTGATCGGTAAGCTGTGATAATTTACCAGATGTTTTGGCTAATTGCATCAATGAAAATGCACTTTCCATCATCCTTGCACCACCGCTTTTATTGATGATCATAAATGGAATACGGTGTTTGATACAGTAATCACAAGCCCTAGAGATTTTTTCCCCCATCACACTTCCCAAACTCCCCCCAATAAATTCAAAATCCATACAGGCTACGACCAAATCGTTTTCCTCTACCTTTCCGTGAGCTACGGTAATAGAGTCGTGAATATCTGTCTTTGCATAAGTCTCTTCCAATCTTTTACCATAAGGCTTTAGGTCTACAAAACCCAAATAATCTTTAGAAACAATATTAGCAAACAGCTCAGAATACTGATTGTTGTCAAATAAAATCTCAAAATATTCACCACTTCCAATTCGATGATGGTATTGGCATTTTGGACAAACAAAATAATTTTCCCTTATTTCATTGATTGTACAAGTGTATTTGCAGGATGGGCATTTAGTCCAAAGTCCTTCGGGAGCATCCGCTTTATCTTTGGTGGGCGTAAGAATTCCTTTTTTTATGCGCTTAAACCAGCTGCGTTTTGTTTCCTCAGTCTCTCCGTCTTCACCTGCCAGGTTTGCGTCAAAATCTTCTTCTTTATTCATATAATTGGCCGAACAAAAAACCATACCTAGAAATGTGGTATCGTTTTATGCTTCTTTTTAATGAAAAAAACTAAAACATTCATCCCTTTTTATACCTCTTTCCAAAACAGAAAACATTTGAAAGGTGTATTTATAGTTCAAAATAAATCAAATTTTTGTATTTGCCTTCATATCAGGGCTTTTTTTCCCTTTATTTAAAAACACTTATGCATTTCTGTTAATGCAATTAAGGTCATCAAATGCAATTTCTAATCTTTTGCTGAAGCTTTCTTCTCCTTTGCGAAGCCAAACCCTTGGGTCGTAATACTTTTTGTTCGGTCTGTCGGCCCCTTCAGGATTACCTAACTGCCCCTGTAAGTAGGCTTCATTTTTTTTGTAGTTTTCCAATATTCCTTCCCAGAAAGCCCATTGCAAATCAGTGTCTATATTCATTTTAATGGCACCATATCCAATGGCCTCACGAATTTGATTTTGTGGTGAGCCACTGCCGCCGTGGAAAACAAAAAATACCGGTTTAGGACCTGTACCCAATTCTTTTTCAATATACACCTGGCTATTGTGTAAAATCTCCGGCCTTAATTCTACATTTCCTGATTTATACACTCCATGTACATTGCCGAAAGCTGCTGCTACTGTGAACATACGCCCCACTTTGCTTAATTCAGTATAGGAGTAGGCCACATGCTGCGGCTGCGTGTACAATTTATCATTTTCGATATCGGTGTTGTCTACACCATCCTCTTCGCCACCTGTTACACCCAATTCTATTTCAATACTCATTCCTAATGGGGCCATCCTTTTATAAAATTCTACTGAAGTCTGAATGTTTTCTTCAATCGGTTCTTCACTCAAATCAAGCATATGAGAACTGAAAAGTGGTTGACCTTTTTCCTTGTAGAATTGTTCTCCAGCATCGATCAATCCGCTGATCCAGGGTAGCCATTTCTTAGCAGCATGGTCAGTGTGTAATACAACGGGAACTCCATAATATTTAGCCACATTATGAACATGTAATGCACCAGAGATACCCCCTGAGATATTTGCTTGTAATTTATCATTGGGCATTCCTTTACCTGCAATGAACTGAGCACCACCATTGCTAAATTGTATTATTACTGGCGAGTTGACCTTAGCAGCTGATTCCAACACCGCATTGATAGTGTCGGATCCAATGCAGTTTACTGCAGGTAATGCAAATTGGTTGTCTTTTGCATCATTGTACAACGCTTCTAATTCAGCTCCGTGTAATACACCGGCTTTGTATTTACTCATAGTGGGTTATTTTTTTGCAAAATTAAGTGAATTTGACTTTTATCT
>CANJDY010000209.1 GCA_947472635.1 Chitinophagaceae bacterium | reverse complement strand
GATGACAAGGGACTGTTGAAGGGAATAGCTTCCCGTAAAAACGATGCTGAACTTACCTATATTACCATTTATGGCGAAACTCCTCAAAGCTTGAATTTTCATGTAGGAGATGGCACCGCCCAGAGAAAAACATCTTTCAATGTAGGCTTTAAGGGCAATGACGTGTTGGGTACAATCTCCAAACCGGTTGTGCTAGCATTTGTTGAAGAAAAGGATGATAGGACTGATAATATCAGAATTTATCCAAATCCATTTGATACCGAATTAACCATCGAGTTGAGGGCCACTCAAAGTCAAACGGCAACGATCAAACTTTATTCCATTAATGGGCAGGTGGTTTTTGCTAAACAACTAACTGTAGAAAAGGGGTTGAATAAGGTGAGTATTTCTCCTGCTATTTCGAATGGAGTTTATTTGTTGCAAACCGAAATGAATGGGCAAAGGATTGTTACTAAAGTTGTCAAACAATCAGTATCACATAAATAAGTTGTTTGTATGATCCTAAAAGCGTTAATAATTAAAATGACAAACAAGGTTTTTTTTGCAATATTGTTGCTGCTGCTGGTTAATACATCTTTTGGCCAAGCACCCAATTGGGTAGTGAATGAAAATAATTTTCAATACACGATGACCTTTGTGGGCTTCTTAAATATGGATGGAATAACACTTACTAGTACCAATGATAAAGTGGCGGCTTTTGTTAATGGAGAGTGTAGGGGTGTTACCAATTTAATGTATGTAGCGAGTCAAAAAAGTTATTATGCATACTTGACTGTTTTTGCAAATGTAAATAGTGAAACCATCAATTTCAAAATTTACAATTCTGTAAAAAATACGGTTAAAGATATTACTCTAACCAAAACCTTTGCAATCGGCCAACATTTTGGCAACTTATTTCAAGCTCAAAGTTTTTCGAGTCCTGCCTTGAGTGCCGCCGCCGAAATAGTGGATTTTAATTTTAAGGACGTTACTCGCAAAGGCATTCAAATTGATTTGTCAAAAGTTATTGTTACACTTGATAAACTGCAGCCGGTTATCGCATTGAATAGCGTATTTACTTTAAGTTCTGGAGCAACTGCTTATATTGGAACAGTCCAACAAATAGCTGGGGCTAATTTAACCAATTTTACAAATCCTGTTGTATACAGGGTGTTGTCTGAAGATCAATCGGTATTAAAAGAATGGACTGTGTCAACACAGCCACCGATTATCTATTATAGGAAGAATGTAGTTTGTTATGCTAAGGGCGAGATCAAAGTGGTATATCCTTGGGATGGTGCAATGGTGGTGTTACAATTGAATGGGCAAACGGTGGCATCTCAGGCAATTACCAATGGCGAAACTATTTTCACTAATTTAAATCCCGGCATTTATAAAGTTGCCGCCTTAGGGATTGTCAAGGAAATCAACGTCATTCAAAAATAATGCAGCTACAATGGCTGTTGGTAATATCAATGTATATGAATAGAATAGCCTCAAAAATTAGTCAAGTATGAAATCTAGTTTGTATTGCCTATCGTGGATACTTATTTTTGCAGCGGTAGGTTGTAAAAAAGAAAGCTCCCAGCCAACCCTAACCGCGCAAAGCATTGCCTTTGTTTATGAAAACGGCACCCCTATTGAGCCAGGGGCTTGTATTAAGCCAACTACCAATTATGCGATTGCCATCACCACAAAATTAAACGGAACATCCAATGGTAATCCAATCAGTGTGCGCTATACCTTGAATGGAGTGGCCGATGAAATTTCATTTACCAACGGAGGTACGCTAATCAAAAAAGTAACCTTGATCAATGGACTCAATGTTGCCCAAACGATTGATACCAAGCAGGAAGCACATATTTTCCTTGATATGCAGGAGTTTGAACTGGTGAATTAAAAATTTCTACAACACCATCATCGGGTAAAAATTACTATACAAACCGACTAAAAAAATGCTCAAATAAATATTTATTTGAGCATTTTTATAATGTGCATCTGATTGAATCGTCATAAAAAATTGACCATCCCATTCACCATTTTTAGTTTATTTATAGCCCCTTCCCTTATTCTGCCTCTGTCCATACTGAGCTTCTGCCTAGGAAACTAAACCCACAGATAAATCCGCGCAATTTTAGTTCTTTACCATTTACAGACAGGGTGCCACAGTAGGTTTTGCCACTGATGGGGTCGTACACTGTTCCATCTTCGAACTCATTGGCACTACTGCCTTTCTTGAACTTTTTAATGATTAGCAAGCCCATTATTGGCTGCGTTCTTACATGCTCGTCTTTGTTTTGTAGATCTAATTTCGGTTTGCCGTTTTTATCATTGGGTACTTTAATCCATATTATTTTTCCGTAAAAATATCCATCTACCGCTTTGAAAATTTGAATTTTTGAAGTTTTTTCTGCGTTGTACCAAACTTTTTCCACTGCCTCTTTTTGGGCGGTTGAAAATAAAAAAGCCAGTAAACTTGCGGTCAATAAAATTGAATTTTTCATTTGATCTTTTAGTTGAATGATTGGTGTGTATAATAAGCGTTGGCTTGTTGGGTGGGGGTAATCACAAGGTCATTGATGCATACATGGTCGGGTAATTGGGTACAGTAAAAAATGGCATCTGCAATATCATGGCCATTTAGTGGAACAATACCATTGTAGGCTGCATTCGCTTTTTTTTCATCCCCTTTAAATCGAACCAAGGAGAATTCTGTTTCCACTGCACCAGGATGTATGCAAGTAACTTTGATGGAATGTTTGAGCAAATCGATTCGCATGGATTTACTAATGGCATCCACTGCAAATTTACTGGCACAATATACATTTCCATTCTCATACACTTCTTTGCCCGCGATGGATCCGATATTTACAATATGCCCCTTTTTATTAGCCATCATTTGCGGCACAATCAGTTTGGAAACATACAACAATCCAAGTACATTGGTATGTAGCATGGCTTCCCAGTCATTGATATCAGCAGTATCGAACGAATCTTTTCCTGCCGCAAGTCCGGCATTGTTGATCAACAGATCAATATGCTGCCATTCAGCAGACAATGTACCCAGGTTTTCCGCTACCGCTTTTCTGTCTTGTACATCAAAAACCAGTGCGAGTACTGAAGATGAAAAATCTTTTTCCAATTCAATTTTTAATGCATTCAGTCGGTCGGCTCTGCGACCGGTAATAATGAGCCGATCGCCATCGGCTGCAAATTTTTTCGCACAGGCTTCGCCAATTCCTGAAGTAGCGCCTGTTATTAATACTGTTTTATTCATCTCTTTTATTTTATTGTTGCTGGGGCATTTGAAACAGTAGTTTTAAAATGCTATAGGCCAATGTATAAATGTATATTTATCTCAGTAAAACAACTGTTCCCTGTTTTTTGATAATCTGCCCCAAAAAAGTTTCTCCCTCTGCCATCCACACAAATGTACCCGGGTCTTGTTGGTTTCCTCCAAAGCTTCCGTCCCAGCCTTTGCCTTTTTCGGTCGTGGAAAACAATAATTGCCCCCATCGGTTGTATACGCTGAATAATTTGAGTGATCGCATGCCTATCAAGATTGGTCTTATAACATCATTGTTGCCATCATTGTTTGGCGTAAATGCCCCGGGCACATAAAAACCTGGTGCAATTTTATACACTTTTACCCGAATGTTATCAGTCGCCTTGCATCCTGCAGCACTAATTGCGGTTAATTGATAGGTAATATTGTCGAGGGGATTGGCAATTGGGTTGGAGATCGTTGGATTGTTCAACCAGTTGGCAGGTTGCCATAAGTAAGTAGTACCGCCTGTGCCGTTTAAAACTAATGGTTCACCTACTACAACGGAAGTATCAGCTGGACCCGCATCGGCTTGAAATATAGGATCCACCGTAACTAGGGTACTATCAAATACAGATTTGGTGCAACCCAGCGTATCTCTTACCTCCACCTTATAGCGGATGGTAGTCAACATGGCTACAGCTAGTGGATTGGCAATATTGCTGGCCGTTAAGTAAGTGGAGGGTGACCAAGTATAGATACTGCCTCCTAATGCACTTAGGGGTGTATTGGTGCCAAAGCAAACCAAGGTATCTTTTCCTACTTTCACCTTTGGTAGTGGAACTGTTCGGATGGTTATTTGATCCTGACTCTGGCATTTTCCAATATTTCCAACTACAGTGTAGGTAATGGAAGGAACCAGGGGAGTAGCGATGGGGTTTTTAATCGAAGCACTACTTAAATAGGTGGTAGGGCTCCATTTAAAATTTAGTGCATCACTAATTGTATTGAGCATAAAACCATCCAATGTACAAATGGTGGTGTCGTTACCTGCATGGATGGTTGCAAATGGTTTTACATCTATAAAAACAGAATCCGTGTTTTTGCATCCTACAAAATCTGTAAAACTTACAAAATAGGTAGTCGGCACATCTGGACTTACCAATGGATTGGCATTGGTGATACTACTAATATTATAATTCGGGCTCCAAATAAAATTTCCGATGCTACTGGTTTTTAATTTCAGCGTATCGATGGTGCAAATGAGGGTGTCGTTTATTAAACCAATGTTGGGCCCATTGGTGATTACAATACTTTTTTTAACTGAATCGGTACATCCGAAAGTATTGCTCACTATTAGTTGTGCCTGATAGGTGCCTGGTAAAGTATACGTATAGCTGGGGTCCTTAATGCGGCTAGTATCATTGATAACTGAGAGATTGCCAAAATTCCAGCGCCAGCCTGTTGGAACACCATAAATAGTAGTTGTGTTATCAGTAAATTTAAATGGCATCCCTTTACAAAACGGACCATCCGCTGTAAAGTCGGGGAAAAAACCTGGATACACTTTTACTGAAATTGAATCTGCATTGGCACATAAACCACCTAAGGAAACCGTTAATTTCACTTTGTACACTCCGGTATCTGAGTAAATATGTGCAGGTGTTGGCAGAGGACTACTATTGTCTAAACCTGATAAGGGGTTACCAAAATCCCAGGTGTATAGTACGCCGGAGGGGTTAGTGGCGGAATTGGAAAAGTTAACAGAAAAACCATCACAGGTAACTGCTTTGGGTGCTAATTTAGCACCTACCGGTGCACAATCTTTTACTTGAATATGTAGCTCTTTCCTAGTTTCTCCTAAATAAATTCCGGCTCTGGTTTCAGTAACGCAGACGGTAACTACAAATTCACCTCCAGCTGTAGTTGGCATGGGAGATATGCCACTTATTAAACCGGTTATCGAATTGATAGTGACTCCGGTTCCCATGGGCTCTGATCCATAATAAGGAGAACTATAGCCTAGTACGGTATAGGGGGGAGCTAAGGCTGGATTGGGTGTAGGAACGGTAGTAGAGCCTCCTTGAAATGCGGAACATAGTGAATAAGTTAATTGATCGCCATCTTTATCGGTAGCCGAAAAAGGGTAGCTAAAATAGCTGCCACCACAAACAACAGCCGTATCATTGACAGGAAAATCAGGGCTGCTGT
>CANJDY010000208.1 GCA_947472635.1 Chitinophagaceae bacterium | reverse complement strand
TTGTAACGGTCTGGGTTTGCTTGGTAAGTCATTATATTTTATTTATTAATTGATAGCTATTGTAAGGGCTTTTTCCATAATTTCTAAATCTACCACTCCTCTAAATCCACTAAATCCAACAGAGAGCACCGATCCATCCGGCAAAATTAGCGGTTGTCCTCCTTCCCAGCCAATTAAATCAGGAGATTCTATCCCATTGCTATTTTCTTCAATGATTTTATTAAAAACTAATTGCTCATATTCACCCGTCTTAATGCCGGTTAGCCAAACTTGACTGGCTTTTGTCCAAGCTATTTTATAGATTTGTCTTGATTTTGCTTTATTGGTTCCATACATTTTGCCCTGTACATTGCCATTTTCATCTATGATACAAACAGCAACGTTTCCATTAGCAATTTTTTCATCTATTGGATTTTGAATATATATTGGAATTAGACTTTCTAAGGCTACCAATATTTTTGCGATGATTGAATTTGTAGTTTCTTCGGCCATTTTATTTTTTTTACTAATATTTATTGATTTTGTGTATACACTTAGGTGCAATGGGGTAAATTTCAATAATATTAGTACAATTTCGTTGAACTTGGATAATAAATGTAAACTTATCAATTTGGCAGGTTAAATGGTGCAATTTTTTAAAAATATGCATCAATCAGCTAATCGCAATAATAGAAGATAAAGCGTTGCTGGTGGAAATAAAATGGAAAGGTTAAAAATGGGACAACCCATCTTATGAGGTCGTTTTTTCGCTTTCGCTAAAATGCAGCAATGAAGGTTTGTGGCTTCCATAGGAGCGAGTTTGGAAGAATTTGCTGCTAGTAGCAGGGTTGTTTTGGAGTTGAAATTCTAAATTTGACTATATCTTTCTACTTACTATTTTATTTTTATTATATATATAGTTGATTTATTATTACTGTTTTATAAAATAGGACAACAATAATTTGGCAAATAAAATGTGTAAAATCAAAATTTATTTAATTTTATAAATCCAACGATTAATTCTTAGTCATTGGTTATAGTTAGAAATTATTTTATAAAATGAGATTCACTCCAGATTCACTTGCAAATAGCTCCTATTTTTTTTTATTTATTTTTGCTATTATCGTTTTATTTGACGTCCTCATTCGATTTAAATCTCCCCTTAAACTAAAAATCTTTTTCTTAATACTTGTTCTTTCTATTAGTGTTGGTTTCTTCTGTTTATTTATCAGGACGGGGCCGGATCAGTTTATACTTATTATAATGGTTTGCCCAATGCTTGTTGGAACTTCATTGGTTCAAATATTCACTAATTTATATTTTATCCAACACAAAAGGATTGCAAATATTTATGTAATTACCGCTTATACAATTTATATTTTTTTGATATTTTATGTAGAAATTGTCGGATATGATACTGTTTTTTCAAAATCTAATAGTGTTAACCTGCCTATGTATCTCAATTTTTTTTTAGAATTAGATTTTATTTTATTTAATTTATTTTGTCTTTATTACATTTATAATATTTTATTTAAATTCTCATTTAAAAATATTTATTTTAAAAGAGTACAAGTCTGGACTTTTTGTTTTTTTATGGTAATAACTACACAATTATTTATTATTCTTTTTTCTGTATTTTACAAAATTCCTGATCATTACAAAACTTTTACTCTAATCGTATACGCTTTAACTCTACTTTTAACTATTTTATATAGACCTAATTTCATTAATAAAAATGGGGCTAAAATTTCTTTTGGCTTTTTATTTAACAAAAATGATTTTAGTTCCGATATAAAGGAGGTTGATTTTACCTTTCATTTTTTTACAAATTTCTATTATAAGAGTAAGATTGCAGATATTGAAGAATTTTCCAATATCATGGGGGTAAGTAAAGAGATCATGTTTAATTATATTTATTTTACTTATTCAATGAGTTTTGATGAGTTAATTAAAAAAGCAAGGGTTGATTACTTTGTTGAGATCATAAAAGAACCAAAATATAAAAATTTTACCGTTGAGGCATTGGCAATGGAAGTTGGGTTTAGCTCCAGGCAACGTTTTTATCAGCCATTTAAAAAATATCATGGAGGCAATCCCTCGGATTTGATCGATATCTTAAATGATTAACTTATTGGAAATCAGTGTCATTTAAAATGTTACAGCTGTAATTTTAAATCTAACAATGACATTCATCATTGTTACATCCCTAATTTTTTCTTCCCCCTTTATTATTCAAATTTTGTGATCCTAATCATTGGATCATGTCTCTATTTAATTTTTTTGAGGGTTTTATCGGAAAGCATCGTAGAAATAGTGCTCCTATCAAAAATGTATTTGATCATTACTTTTTTGATTTAAAATACTATCTGCAAAAAGAGGCCTCCATTCAATATTTTTCTCATTTATTAAAAGTGAGTCCTGAAAAAGTAGACGAAATTTCTACTGTCTTCTATACACTTCCCTTTCAGCTATTGGTCAATGAATATCGGTATAAGCATTTTATCGAAGAGATCGAAAATCCAATCAATGCCAATTTATCGATCGAGTCAATTATTCACTTATGCGGTTTTGATAGCAATGACAATTTTGTTCAATATGTTAAAGAAAAAAAGAGTTTGATTCAATTAATTAAGTAAATAATAAAACAACAAAAGGATGATCATTAAAAAATATACATTATGAATATATATACTTTACCTACTGCTTTATCGGTTGAAATTTTTGACCGTTATAATGTGAATAAAAAACTCTTTTTTAGCAATAATAAATTTACTAAAGGATTGATATTTTCTACAAATCGTATTTCCCTCATTATTCCGATTTTACTGATCAGCTTATTTTCTTCAGCCCAATCCAATTATCCTTATACAATTAATATCGCTGGTAACCAGGTTACTAAGGGCAATTATAATATAGAGTGGAGTGTAGGCGAATCTGCCGCCATTAATACCATGGACAAAAGCAATCTGATTGTCGTTACCAATGGACTGCTTCAATACAATGTAGAAAATCAGCCGGAAATGAATAAGGTAGCCTCTTTTTTGCCCAATGAAATAATCGTATACCCGAACCCTGTTAAAAATGAATTGTATATCAATATCCTTCATGCCAACAAGGGCAATGATCAGATTGAGCTATTGGATGAAAAGGGAGCTAAATTAAAAGAAAAGGTAGTTATATATAATGGAATGGGCGCACTAGAAAAATGGAACCTAAGTGGCCTCAAAGCAGGGCAGTATTTTTTAAATATCCGTCATACCCATCCCGTTACAGGAAGGCTGGTTAAGAAAGGCGCTTATAAAATACTCAAGGTTAATTGATAACTGAATAATGGATAGATGATAATGGATAACTGAATAATGGATAACTGATAACTGGTTAACTGAAAACTGAAAGTTCTTCAATGATAGTTAAATAATGGATAAATGATAATGGATAGATGATAGTGGATAAATGATAATAGGTCTAAACTCCTAAACTCCTAAACTCCTAAACCCCTAAACCCCTAAACCCCTAAGCCTCTAAACTCGAATTAAAAAGCACCAACAAAATAAACACTCAACTAAACTCGAATTAAAAAGTACCAACAATAATAATACTCAACTAAACTAAAATTTCTAACAATAATAAAACACCTCAAAACCATGCATCCAACATCACATTTAAAAACCAAAGCGATTTTATTTTTAGCCCTCCTGGCTCTTAGCTTTTCTGGCTTTGCTCAGACGCCTAATTTATTGAATTACCAAGGGGTAGCAAGAAATACAGTGGGCAATCCCTTGCCTAATCAGACGATGAAACTCCGATTGTCGATTCATAATTTATTGCCTTCGGGAGCGGTAGTGTATTCAGAAATCCGCTCTATTACTACTAATTTAGGTGGACTGTTTTCGGTGCAGATAGGAAGTGCTGGCGCCGCAAGTTCTTCAGGTACTATTGCTGGAGTTAACTGGACAGTAGGAGATAAGTTTTTACAGGTAGAACTTGATCCAGCAGCTAATAATAATTACTTAGATATTGGCACGGTACAGCTAGTGAGTGTGCCCTATGCTTTTGCTGCAGGTAGTGCAGCTACTGTTAAAACCAATGCAAATTTAACGGGGGTAGTAACAAGTGTAGGAAACCAAACTTCTATTGCCAATGGAGCTATTACAACTGATATGATTGCAAGTATCAATAAATCGAAGGTAGGATTAGATTTAGTGAATAATACCAGTGACGCATCAAAGCCTATTAGTGATTTAACGCTAGCAGCGTTAAATTTGAAGGCAAATGCTGCTGATGTAAATACAAGCTTGGCATTAAAAGCAAATGCTGCAGATGTAAATACAAGCTTGGCATTAAAAGCAGATGCTTCAGATGTAAATTCAAGTTTAGCATTAAAAGCTGATGCTGCAAGCTTAGCAACAGTTGCAACTAGTGGTAGTTATAATGATTTAACTAATAAGCCATCAGTCCCAGCTGCATATAGTTTACCAAATGCAAGCGCATCTGAATTAGGAGGAATTAAAGTTGGTACAGGTTTAACCATTACTAATGGTGTTTTAAGTGCTTCAGCTTCAGGTGTTCCTTACACTGGAGCTACGCAAGCAGTTGACCTGGGGACCTATGATTTGAAGGTAAATGGAATGACTGTTGGGCGTGGTCTTAATAGTAGTACAGATAATAATGTGGGGATTGGTAAAGATGTACTTACAAGCGTTACAGGTGGAAGTTACCTTACAGCAGTTGGGCACGAGTCACTTTACTCAAACACGACGGGGTATAACAATACAGCCATTGGTTCTGCTGCACTTAAAGCTAATACCGGCGGCTTGGCCAATACCGCCATTGGTAGCAATTCACTTTCAAATAACACCACTGCCAATTTTAACACTGCGGTTGGTAATCATGCACTTAAGAATAATACTGGAGGGAATAATACAGCGGTTGGCTCTGGCGCACTTGAGTTTAACACTACCGGGCAACAGAATAGTGCATTTGGTTTAAACGCACTTAAAAGTAATACTATAGGCTCAAATAATACAGCGACTGGAGTAAATGCACTTGAATCCAATATTAATGGAAACGAAAATACAGCCAATGGTGCAAACGCACTTCAATCGAACACTGAGGGGAGAGAGAATAGTGCATTTGGCTTCTCCGCACTTAAAAGTAATACTACAGGAAAGTACAATACAGCGACTGGATTTAATGCACTTTCAAAAAATACGACAGGAGAACAAAATACAGCAACCGGATGGTATGCACTTCAGGCAAATACGACTGGAGCAAATAATACAGCGTTTGGTTGGGCTGCGCTTTATCCCAATACGACCGGAGCTAACAACACAGCGGTTGGAGAAGGCGCACTTAAAAACAATAGCACGGGTGATGATAATTCTGCCTTCGGTGAAGGCACACTTGCTAATAACACTACCGGGATATACAATAGTGCATTTGGGCGTGAATCACTTCACAATAGTAACGGTAACAATAATACGGCG
>CANJDY010000207.1 GCA_947472635.1 Chitinophagaceae bacterium | reverse complement strand
GGCATTGTGTATATTATTTGCGGCGTTGTTCAATCCGTGTTTGATTTTAGTCCTAAATGGTTTGCATTGGTTATTTCTATTTTGGTTTCATTGGTGGGCATTCACGTGAATTATCCGACAGCTTTTGTCATTACAGATACTACTGTTGGCATGAAATATATCCTTGCTTTATTAAATGGCTTTTTGATTTTTGCCACTGCCACCGGTTCCAATCAATTGATTGCTGGCAAGCCATCAGTGCCTGATCGACCACCCTATCCTCGCCCACTTAGTTTTCAAAATCAACCTCGAACTTTTCATTCTAACTGGTGGCATCATTGATGAACCATGTTGCGTTGTAGAAACAATCCATTTTTAAAATCAACCATGAAGCGTTTTATATTTACCCTTAGCATTTGCCTGATATTTTTTAACTCCCTTGCACAGGCGCCCACTATTATTCAAAGGCTTCAAGGCACAGCAATCAAGAACAATCTTTTTTTTCGAAATAAGGGTAATGAATCTATCCAATATAAAATTGATCAAGATACCATTTGGCGGGACTTGAAAGATGAAAAAATATTTACTTTTAAAAAAGGGTATGATCATTCCATCGGCGTATATATCAAATTTTACAATCCTTTACAGTATAATTTGGCTAGTAGTTTTAAGGAGGTAGATGATCCGGTTTATCTTTCTCTGGCCCAGTTTGTAAATGCCGCTCTTCCATCCATTAAGCGACTTAGCTCTGTGGAAGCGGCAGTGCAGCCATTAGCACCAACACAAAAAAATCTTTCACCATTAAATGCCAGCCTATTGCTTTATCAGTGGACTTTTGATTTTATAAATCAAGTTGATTTTGCTGCAATGAAAGCTGACAGCAGCTTAGAAAAACAAAAATTATACAATTCCCTGGTCGGTGAAATCAATGATGCGGTGAAGCCCATAGATGATTATTTATTTCGACAAGAAATTATGATTACCCATGGGGCAGACTCCGGAAAAATCAATGGGTTTAGCGAATGGTTATTAGTACGAAAAGAAGCATTATTAAAATGCCCCTCCGACTATGCGGCATTTTTGCAAGAACTCACTCTTTCGAAAAGAGTGGGAGATGACTTGCTCAATACACAAAAATTAGCAGAGCGGGGAGTAGTAAAAATTCAGCAATTGCTCACCACTCGTTTCAATGAAAAGATTTTCCCTTTGCTGATCGCTTCCGGAGCCGAAAGTTTTAAAAAATATTCAGCAGCAGCTTCGATATTAATTTTCATGAATGCAGCTGCTAGGATGGATGGCCACCGAAAAGCATTGGAAACTTTTTCGGCACTATTAAAAACGCTCACCAGTTTCGCCGGTCATTTTGAGTCAGATATCCAGGGCTACCGTTTAGATAGTCAGGTTGATTTGGAAGATAAACCGACCAAGATGCTCAACCTTTCCTATTCGGTTACCGCAATCGATAAAGAGGGAAATAAGCGAACCAACAAAACTTACCAGGTTGTCTGTACCATTGCCAGCCAGCAGGCAATGGTACCATTTGTTTCAACAGGTGTTTTCTATACGGATCTTTTGTACCCTGACTATGCTTTGCAGGAGGCCAATGGTGAAAATATAGTTGCCGAAACCAACGCTACCCGAGTAAAAGTTCGACCGGCTGTATTTTTAAATCTACTACTATCAACCAAAAGCAACTGGCTCTATCCATTTTTGCAGCTAGGGGTAACCACGGGAGCCAATGATTTTTTGCTGCCTTTAGGGGCAGGCATGGTAGTAGCAAATAATTTATCCATTAGCGGCGGGTCTGTATTCGGCCTTAGAAAGGAGTTGACCAATCTGCGGGTAACTGGCCCAGTTAAAGATGCCGTGGCATTAAAAAATGATTTGTCTAACCAATGGTTTTCTTCATGGTATTTTTCAGTCAATTATAATTTTTTCAAGTAATTGGTTAAGTAAAATTTCGCTTGGTAACCTACTTAATTCGGATTACTTTTTTTCAATCAAGGCAGGCTGATGGCTGGTTATTTATATTCGATTGAAAGCCCTTTTTCTGATTTATTGGCAATTCAATGCGTTGATAATGTGCGGGAAGAAAACCCTTTGCTATTTTGTGATAGTTCTACTTAGTCAAAGGGGTGCCATGCATTAATACAGATTAAAATCTGACGTTGGTGAAGACCGGTTTGATAAAATCGCTACTTTTGATAAGCTATATGCTAAAAATAAAAAGATTTCCCTGGTACATAGGGTGGGTTAATTTCTTTTGATATGCCTACTAATATTCCGATAGACGAAGCTGCTTTTGAAGTGTTATTTAAGGAACATTTTATACCGCTATGCTCATGGTGTCAGTACAAATTCAACTTTGAATTGGAGGATGCCAAGGATGCCGTTCACAGCGGTTTTACAAAACTTTGGGAAAACCGAAACAATCTATCCGCAGACCTATCCGTAAAATCGTATTTATATACAATAGTGAACAACCTGAGTGTTGACTTGCTTCGCCATGAAAAGGTTAAACAGCGCCATAGAATGTTCGTAAATCAACCCATTGTTGCGATTGCCGACAACGAAGCGTTTGATCAGCTTGACCTGAAAAGAATGGCTGCCAGCATTGATCAAGCAATTTCAGACCTCCCCGAACAGATGCGCCGGATATTTGAACTCAGTCGAAACGGGGGGTTAAAGTATGCGGAAATCTCCGTCCAGTTGAATATTTCCTTAAAAACAGTGGAAACCCAAATGAGCAGGGCCCTAGCTAAACTGCGCAAGCAACTGAGTGAATACCTGCCAATCCTGCCTTGGGTTATTATTTCAATAATAAACTTTTTTGAGTTGTAGGGGTAAACTTCCTTTTAATCGTATTAATAATTATAACATGGAACAGGAGCATCAATATGACGAGATTTTAGTAAAGTATTTGTTGAACGAATGCAACGCAGCACAAAGGGACTTTGTTGAAAAGTGGATAGGGGAAGCTGACAATAACCGGTTGTATTTTTTACAGCTGGCGAAGACATTACAGCTTATTTCGATAAAAGAAAATATTGGAACTATCGATTTAAATGAGGAGTGGGCCAACTTTCAGCTGTTAAAGGATCGTACATCCCATGCTTTGTCAATTACTGACACACCAGCAGGTGATGACACTATATCGGACAGTAGCAGCAAAAAGGGAAGCCAACTGATCAGATATTTAATGCGCACTGCAGTAGCTGCGGCTGTTATATCAGTTGTTTTTCTTGGGGTATGGTTAAAAAACAAAATGAGCGAGCAAACTGCCATTGTTGCCAGCAACAGTAAAAATAGTTCAAACGTCACCGTTATTGCACCTAGGATGAAGTTGTATGAAAATAATACTTCAGGATCAAACAAGACGGTTTCTTTGCCTGATGGATCGGATGTAGTGCTTTATAATAATAGTGAACTCACCTATCAGGAACCAGCGGAAGGGAGAAGACGCGAAATTTGGATTAGTGGAAAGGCAGATTTCAAGGTTGCGAAAGATAAAACCCGTCCATTTTTGGTTTTTAGCGGCGACATTTTTACTACTGCTTTAGGGACAAGGTTTTTGGTAACAGCCCTCCCAAATGCAAAACAATATACTATAAGATTATTCGAGGGGAGGGTAGTGATAAGGTCGGGTAAGGTTGGCAGTAATAAAGCATTGAATGATCAATACCTCGTTCCGGGACAGGAACTGGTTTACAATGTATTGGATAGAAGCGGACTGGTGAGGCGATTTGAAACGGGAAGAGCGGCGGATAAAAAAACGGAACTTCAATCGGCAGAAAACCCGGCGATTCCGAATTATAAAAATCAGTCTTGGTTCATGTTTAACAACCAGTCACTAGGTTCAACTTTTGATGCGCTTGCCGAAATGTATGGGGTTACAATTACCTATTCAAAAACTGACCTTAACAAGTTATATTTCATCGGGTCTTTTGAAAAATCGGATTCATTGGATTTTATCTTGAAACAGATTGCTGCAATCAATAACCTAGAAATAATCAAGGAAAGAAGTGGCTTCAGCGTTAGAAAAAAATAGCCACCACCTAAAACTGATTTTATTGCAAGGGAAATTGATTAGTAATTCAGCCAAACTGGCCAATCAATTGCTATAGGGAACCTAAATCTTTTAGGTCAAGGGTTAAGCCTTGTCCGAAACGTCCTACAAAAATTGCTGCCGGGTATTTAATTTTTAAAAATTTCAACCGATATCTTATCTGATTGCAGCTTTTGATTCTATCTACAGCCCCACTCATTTAAAACGTCATTGCCATTTATTACCAGTCAATTATTTGAAAACCTTAAATCACTGCTTTATGAAAAAACCCCTATTTCGATTTCGACCTTCTTATGGTTACTTGCTCTATCTTTTCTTACTCAGTATCTGTTTGAATGCTCAGGCACAGGAAAAAACAAGTATGATTAAAGGGATCGTCAACAACGCAAGCAACGAGCCAGTAACGGGCGTTTCTGTGGTTATTAGGAATTCAAAAACAAATTTCACAGCAGGGACCAACACGGACAATGCGGGTATTTTTTCATTTCCCAGGATACCGGCTGGCGGCCCTTATAGTTTTACCTTTTCTACTGCAGGGTATGTAACCCAAACCTTGTCGGGGTATAATATTAAGGACAGCGTCTCTTTATCCTTGATCGTGAAAATGGTTGAGTCTACTGTGTCGCTGGAGCAGGTGGTAGTGGTTGGATATGGAACACAAAAAAAGAGGGACGTAACGGGTTCGGTATCGTCTATCCCCAAGGAAAGACTCCAGCAATTGCCTAACACCAATATTGCTCAAGCGCTGCAGGGCTCAATTCCAGGACTTCAAATCAACACCAATGGGGGTGGTTCAGAGGGAAATGATCTTTCCATTCTGATCAGAGGAAGAAATTCCATCAGTGCTAGCAATAGTCCCTTAATTATTTGGGATGGTGTTCCTTATGAAGGGGGTATTTCAGAAATCAATCCCAACGACGTGGAATCGATAGAAATATTAAAAGATGCCTCTGCTGCCGCTATATATGGGTCAAGGGGTTCAAATGGGGTTATTTTAGTTTCTAGCAAACAAGGAAAAAAGGGCAAGCTGAATATCACGTACGATGGATTATACGGCACCCAGTCGTTAGTGAACAAACCTGAGCTCCTGACTGGCGGTGAGTTTTATAAATTCAAATTTACCCGACTAAATACAGGAAATACAATAACTGCTGCAGAGCAAGCAGTTTATGATTCCCGCAAAAGTATTGATTGGTATTCCCTTACCACTCAGCAGGGGCTTCGATCCCAGCACTCGCTATCGGTAGCTGGTGGGAATGACAAAATAATCTTTTATATGGGGGGAACCTTTTTGGACGTAAAGGGCATAGCAATTAATGACCGCTTCAAAAGATATTCACTTCGCCCCAACCTTGAAATCAGGGCCACCCCCTGGTTGACCATTGGCTCCAGCACCCAATTTTCCATACAGAATAGGGATGGACTT
>CANJDY010000206.1 GCA_947472635.1 Chitinophagaceae bacterium | reverse complement strand
CTCCGTTAAAACTTACGTATTTACCCAAAATTGGAAAGCAAATCAAAAAGGCCAAAGAGATGTTTGCCAATGCTTTTAAAAAGCATAAATATGAGGGTAAATACAATTATTGTTATTGCACCAAGAGCTCCCATTTTTCCTTTATTGTGGAGGAGGCCTTAAAAAATGATATCCATCTAGAGACTTCTTATGCTTATGATATCGATATCGTTAATAAATTATATGCTAGAAGGAAGATCAATAAAGAAACTTTTATTATCTGCAATGGGTACAAACAAAAACCTTACACTACCCGGATTTCCCGTTTGTTAAATACCGGGTTTAAAAACGTGATCCCCATTCTAGATAATAAAGAGGAACTGAAGGCTTATAAGTCTGTTAAAACGCCTTTTAAATTGGGTATTCGGGTAGCTGCTGAAGAAGAGCCTAATTTTCCTTTTTACACTTCTAGATTGGGCATGAGGGCAAAAGACGTGTTAGAATTTTATGTAGATGAGATTGAGGGGATGGAGCATAAGTTTCAGTTGAAAATGTTGCACATTTTCTTAAACAAGGGTATTAAAGATGATATTTATTATTGGAGTGAACTCAATAAAGTAATCAATCTATACTGCCAGTTAAAAAAGATTTGTCCTGAACTAGATTCTATCAATATCGGAGGAGGTTTTCCTATTAAGCATTCACTCGGATTTGATTATGACTACCAGTTCATGATTAATGAAATTGTTAGAAATATAAAAGTTGCCTGTAAGCGTAATAAGGTGCAAATGCCCAATATATTTACAGAATTTGGCAGTTACACTGTAGGGGAGAGCATGGCGCATATTTATAGTGTAATTGGTGAAAAAATGCAGAATGATCGTGAAATATGGTACATGATTGACTCTTCTTTTATCACTACTTTACCAGATACTTGGGGTATCGGTGAAAAATTTCTGATGCTGCCCATCAATAAATGGAAAGAGGAATACCAGCGTGTAACCTTAGGTGGTATTACCTGCGATAGCCATGATTATTACGATTCCGAAGAGCATATCAATGAAGTATTTCTACCTAAACTTACCAATGGGGAGCCTTTGTATGTTGGATTCTTTCATACGGGGGCGTACCAGGATCAAATCAGCGGATATGGAGGAATCAAGCATTGTTTAATCCCCTCTCCAAAGCATATTATTTTGGGCCATGATAAAAATGGAAAATTGGTGGATTGGGTGTATGCAAAGGAACAAACGGCCCAAAGTATGTTGAAAATTTTAGGTTATTAAATAGGCAGGCTTTTAACTAGTGGCCATTGCTCCAAATACATAGCAGGTATAAAAAAACAGGAACAAAGATTTTTTTTAGATAGAGATGCTTAGCATCCAGGGGGATTAATTTAAAAAGCATTACTTCTTTTTAACCCTGTATTTTTTGTTTACTTGTGGATTGTTGAAATATTCATCCAATTCCTTGCTATTCAAATTTTCTTCTGTAATCGGGATATCTATTAACTGGATTTGCATCTGCTTAATTTCATCCTTTATTTTTTTTGACTTGTTTAAAATCTCAGGGTCTCTTTCGCCCATGAGCGTATTGTCTGTCATCAAATATTCGAGTCTTTTAATACTATTTCTAATAAGTAATGCCGTATTTTGGTCAGAAGTGACATTTGGTGCAGCAGCTTCTTTCACTGGCACCAAAGCTACTCCAACACTGGGTAAAATTTTTCCGGCTGTTTTTTGATTAACATTGGGCAGTGATGAAAAAACTGTTCCACCTAGTCCAGTGGCAGCGGATCCCAGGTCGAATCCTGTTCTTGTTTTTTTTGTCTTTTTTAGTTTTTTATCAATTATCCGAAAACTACTTTTTAGTTGAACGATGTAATTCAACACATCCTTTTTCAGATTTTCAAATTCAACTACTCTTTGGGGATAATTGATGTTGTCTTTTACATAAATCCGAATGATGGCGGTATCCCTGTTATTGAATTTGGTGATTCCTATAAAAAACAACTCCAGCAATTTTTGTTTTTCCTTGTCACTGTCTTTGATGAAATCAAATGGGATAAACCAAGTATATTCATCATTACACTTGGCTATGGGGGTAATCGATTTTGCTGGGTAATTACTGAAATAAGTAATCTCTTCAATGGGAAAACTTCCAATATCGCATTGTAGCCTAAAATTTACCGTATCTCCTTCTTCTGCATATAATACATTGGTTACGGTAGGCTTTATTGCTGAGGCAATAATTTCGGTATTAAAAAATAACAAACTAAAAGAAGTGTCAATGTGTTCAAGAGGGTTATTTAAGTTCTGTATGCCTATATTAACTTTATACTCAAAATCGTATTTTAATTTACCAGATAAAAAATACGACTTTTCGGCCTTGAAAGTTAATATTCCACTTTCCCTATTTATTTTTAGCCCTACAGGAGAATTCTTTAAGTACCAATAATAATTACTAGGTTCCTTATTTATTTCAAAATCATAGCGTAAAGTGGAATCAACATGAAGGGTGATATAAGGATTAATATTTCTGATTCTCAATACAGAATCCGTATTTACTACTTTAACATCCGTATTTACTACTTTAACAGTAGAATCTAGCATGGTTTGTGCCTGACAAGCAAAAGAAAAAAAAATGAAGAAGGCGGTAATGGAAGTTTTGTTGATAACCATGATGTGAATTGAATTCAGAATACATAAAATTACAAATTTTAATAGTAAAATTGTTCCTAGTTTTAAATAAGCTGCTAATTTTTAACTTACTATAGGCAAAATAGCCAAAAATAGGTACTAGATGACTCATTTTTCCTTGCCTAGTCAAATTATTACCATTCATTGACATTCTTCGGTGGGTAATTCAATTCTAGTTTGTAAATTTGCAATTACAATAAAACACTACTATATGTATCCAGCAGAAATTGTACTACCAATGAAGGAAGAGTTGACTGAAAACGGTTTTGCCGAAATGTTGACAGCGTCTGATGTCGAAGAAAAAATAACCGAAGAAGGTACCACCTTAGTGGTGATCAATTCAGTATGTGGATGTAGTGCAGGTACTGCCCGGCCAGGAGTACTGATGGCTGTTCACAATAGTATTAAGAAGCCCAATTCCCTAACTACAAGTTTTGCAGGCTTTGATGTGGATGCAGTAAAGAAAATCAGGGAGCATCTTTTACCTTATCCTCCATCTTCACCTTCCATTGCATTGTTTAAAAATGGCCAATTGGTTCATTTTATCGAAAGGCATAATATTGAAGGAAGAAGTGCACAAATGATTGCTGAAAACCTGATTGGTGCATTTGAGCAATATTGCAACTAAATTTTTTCCTTTTTAGGTGGATATTAGAAAATCCTGTAGTGAATAACTGCAGGATTTTCATTTTTAACCGGTTAAATTAGTAATATGTCTGATTGTTTTTAGGTTATCGTATCCATTGTTTTATGGGTTTTGTCCTAAGACTTTAGTTAAGCATACAATCGGTTTATTTGAATATCTTGCAGTACTTATTTAAATTTCATATTACCATGTATCCCAATTTATATTACGTATTTAAAGACTGGTTTGGTGTGGACTGGGAATTGCTTAAAATCCTAAACACTTTTGGTTTATTAGTTGCCACCGGTTTTATTGTCGCCGCTATTGTAATCAATAGCGAACTTAAACGTAAGGAAAAACAGGGCTTGCTTTTTCCAAGAGAAGAATTTATTACCATTGGTAAACCTGCTTCGTTGGCCGATTTATTAATGAATTGTATTGTTGGGTTTGTTTTTGGCTTTAAGCTATTTGGGTTAGTTTTTAGTAAACCTCCAGAAACTAGTCCACAAACGTATATATTTTCAGCAGAAGGCAGCTTTATAGGTGGTTTGCTACTTGCCCTTGTACTAACTGGAGTAAAGTGGTGGGAAAAGAACAAGCAAAAATTAAAGTCACCCGAACAAAGAAGCATTCGTATTTGGCCGCACGACAGGGTGGGAGATATTGTAATTATAGCCTTGGTTTTTGGTATTTTAGGGGCTAAACTCTTTGATAATCTTGAAAATTGGGATGATTTTATCCAACATCCCATTGAAAGAATTTTTTCTGCCGGAGGGTTAACATTTTACGGCGGGTTAATTATGGCAGGAATTGCTATTTGTGTTTTTGCCATTAAAAAAGGGATTAAATTGGTACATCTCATTGATGCTATTACTTTAGCGATGCTGCTTGCCTATGCCGTGGGGCGTATTGGTTGTCAGGTATCTGGTGATGGAGATTGGGGCGTTTATAATAGCGCTTATATCACTGATGTCAACGGTAAGGTAATTCCTGCACAGAAGGGCGCATTCGATGCTCAATTGGAGCTTCATAAGACCTATTTTTTGGAAGGTACCGTAGTTGACCCAGGGAAAACTTCCCCTAGCTATGTTACGGATAGAAAAAGTTCCAGCCTGGAAACAGTTCCTCACAGGCAGGTGAAGGCTTGTTCATTTATACCCGTGTGGATGGTTGCTTATAATTATCCTCAAAATGTAAATAACGATGGTATAGTAATTCGAGGTAATTTTGAGGATCATAATAGGGTGCTACCTTTACCTGTATTCCCTACTCCTTTTTACGAGACCGTTATCTGTACATTGTTATTCCTTATTATTTGGAGCTTCAGAAAAAAAATAAAAACACCTGGTACTATTTCAGGTATTTACTTCATTGTTAACGGATTAGAGCGTTTTATTGTAGAAAAAATAAGGGTTAATAACCAATACCATTTTTTTGGAATTAATCCCAGCCAGGCGGAAATCATTTCATTTTGTTTAATTGTTTTTGGTTTAGGTATTCTGCTTACTGTTCAGCTAAAGGCCGTTACAAAAAAGGGAGGATAATCGGCTAATTGTTTGCCTGATTCTGTTTGATGTTGACAGTTTTTTTTAATTTGTATATAGTTAATAATTAATAATTAATAATTTGTCTTATGCCATCATTTGATTTTGCCAGTAAAGTTGATTTGCAAACCCTTGACAATGCAATCAATACCGTAAGTAAAGAAGTAACAAACCGATTCGATTTTAAGGGCTCTCACGTTGTGATAGAACTAAACAAAAAAGACTTCAAGGTGAATTTGGAAGCAGATAGTGATATGAAGCTCAACCAGATTGTAGATGTATTGATTAGTCGAAGTATGAAACAAGGGTTGGCTGCAGAAATTTATGATTTGAGTAAGGAGCCTCACCAAAGTGGCAAAGTGGTTAAGAAGGAGATCCTAGTGAGAAATGGTATTAAGCAAGAGGATGCGAAGAAAATTGTCAAATTGATCAAGGATAGCGGTTTAAAGGTACAGGTAGCCATCATGGATGACATCATCCGGGTAACTGGCAAAAAAATTGATGACCTACAGGATGTAATCCAGGAGTCAAAAAGCTGGAATATTGGAATTGCCCTGCAGCAAACCAATATGAAGAGCTAATTGCTCTTTTTGGTTATTCGTCTTTTGGTTTATTAATTAAATATGCCTACATTTGCACTCTTAAAAAATAGCAT
>CANJDY010000205.1 GCA_947472635.1 Chitinophagaceae bacterium | reverse complement strand
TGGTGGATTATCTTTTTCCCTACTTTATCAGCGTTGATACCATGCTCGTCACCAAAAAGTCGAACCATTCCATCAGCAGTTTTTACTGGCAGTGAGGTACTTGTCGGCAAGGGGGTCTTTTTTTGAATCCGAAAGAGATTGTTCAATAAAATAACGCATAGCATCTTCCCTAAACTGCTGGTAAGTTTTGCCGGAATGCCGCTCAATTGCTTTATTGAATGCAAAGAATATCCCTTTAAATTGAATGGCATCTTGCGTAACCTTTTTCCAAAAATCTTCACCATATTTTTCATAACCGTAGGCCACTAGTTGGTAACCCAACTCATAATGGTCGGGCGTATAATCTCTTAACGATCCGCTGCGCAGTTTCATCCACGAATATTTTTTATTGCCGAGTGCAAGGGATTTCATGCCGTTGTAAAAAGAAGGCATTCTTCCTCTACCCTGATTACTTACCAAGGTTTCCTGCCATACAGCATCGCCTTCAAAAAAATAATCTGGAATGGCAATGCCATTGGCAAGTAATTGGCCTTCCTGACCAAGGAGAAATGAAAAAACTTTGGTAAGTCCGCTATTGAAATTACTGAACTGTTGAATGTGCCTATTTTCATGAATGATGAGGTTGTCATCCCAGCGGAGACTTCCGGATGAAAAGTTATTTTGTTCGGGTGTCATGTACAATTCGCTCATAATGGGAGCCATTCTTACATATGCATTGGAAATAGTGGTTTGGTTTAATAGTAGGATATCCCATTTGCGCTGCTTGCCCCCGATGCTGTAAGCGGTGGTTTTGCCTAGTAATTGGTTAATGGCATTGATGCGGTTGGCCTGACTATCCAAGCTTTGTGGAAATATCACCCTGGCCTGTGAGGAATTGATCTGTTTCCATTTGAGTGATGAAGGGTTGCCTCCAAAAATCTGGGCCTGCAGAAATGCAGGCAGTAAAAACAAACAGAGCGGTGCAAGTATTATTTTTCCAAAATTCATGAAGCTAAAGGTATGAAATGAAATAATTCTTTCGTTGAAATAATGCGTTGCTGATCTAAGTTGAACGAGCTAGCCATTTATGGTGGAATAATTGCAGTTCATCCAGTTTATTCTTGCTAAGGAGGTTATTTTTCATTTCTTTGCCGCTCAATTGAAATTTAATGAGTGGAATGAGGGATTTAAAAATTGTTGCAGTCGCGTTGATGTTGGTGTGTACATCCAAATCGATGGCGCAGCGGCTTGGAAAGGTGTCGGGGACTGTATCAGATCAGCGTAAACAGGTGATTGCATCCGCAACAGTCGCTTTACTTACTGCCGATGATAGCATGGAAGTGAAATCAGTCCTTAGTGATGCAAATGGCAAATTTGTTATTGATGTCACCGATAAGGGTCAATATTTTTTGAGCTACTCAGTGGTCGGTTTCGAAAAAGGCTTCTCGACTATTTTTTCCGTTGAAGTCGGAAAGTTTGTTGGGGTAAAGCCGATATTTCTTTTGCCCATTGTTTCAAAATTACAGGAGGTTACCATCACCTCGAAAAAGCCTATGATTGAGGTAACGGCAGACAAAACGGTGTTCAATGTGGAGTCGAGTATCAACGCTACTGGTAGCAATGCGTTGGAATTGCTGCAAAAAAGCCCTGGCGTGCAGGTGGATAACAACGAAAACATCAGCATGAAAGGTAAAGGGGGTGTACGTATTTATGTTGATGGCAAAATGATGCAGCTTGATAACAGGGAGCTCGCGGCATATCTAAGAAGCATTACCAGTAGTGATATTGAGGCGATTGAAATGATTAGCAATCCAGGTGCAAAATTTGATGCGAGTGGCAATGCGGGCATTGTCAATATTCGGCTCAAAAAAAGTAAGAAATTTGGAACCAATGGCAATGCCGACCTCGGAATAGTTCAAGCCGTTACCCCCAAGGCAAATGGATCGATAGGGCTGAATTATCGTAACAAGAAAGTTAATTTATTCAGTAATTTGGGTGCAAACATGGGTGATTACCAGAATACCATGCAGCTATATCGTTTGCAAAGGGATACGGTCTATGATCAGCGTAATATTAGTTTGAATGCCAAGAAAAGTATAAATATTAAAGCCGGGGCAGACTTTTTTTTCAATGCCCAGCAAACAGTTGGCATAATGGTTTCTGCCAATAATAACCAAACAGCAGGCAATAGTTCCAGTTCTACTCCTATCTATTTGCAGAGCAATCACCAGTTTGTCAAGCGCCTAGTAGCCTCCAATGAGTCGGCGGCCGAAAGGACCAATGCCAAATTCAACCTCAATTATAGATATGTAGACACTAGTGGTCGCGAAATAAATATTGATGCGGATTATGGGTTGTTCCGGGCCGCTGCCAACAGTTACCAGCCTAATTATTATTATGGCAGCAATAATAATTTGATCTACAGCGTCATTAACCATAATAACGCGCCGGTGAACATAGATATCTATACAGCCAAAATGGATGTAGAACAGAAGTTGGGAAAAGGGAAGTTAGGGTATGGCGTAAAAACATCTTTTGTAAACACTAGCAATACGTTTGAGTTTTTTAATGATGACATCAATGGGGTACCCATCAAAATAGCAGCTAGAAGCAATGGATTTATTTACAAAGAAAATATCCAGGCGGCTTATTTGAATTACCAGCAAATGTTTTCCGAAAAATGGAGTCTGCAGGCTGGACTGAGGGCTGAGCAAACGGGTAGTAAAGGCATTTTGACAAGGGCAGATGCTGTGCTGCAAAATGACAATCGAGTTGAAAGAAGCTATACGAACCTATTTCCTAGTGGAGCAGTGACTTGGAATGTTGATAAAAAGAATGCTTTCAATGTAACGTTTAGCAAAAGGATTGACCGGCCTACTTACCAGGATCTAAACCCCTTTGAGGTAAAGCTTGATGAGCTCACCTATTCAAAGGGGAATGCCTTCCTAAGGCCACAGTATACCAATACGATTGAGTTGACCCATACTTATTTGGGATTTATTAATACAACCGCAGGGTATAGCTACGTAAAGGATTATGCTACCCAGGTTACCGATACCATTGGTAATGCCACATTTGTACAGGAGCAAAACTTGGCTACCCAGCAAATACTGAGTGGTAGTATTGGATCTACTTTGCCAATTAAAAAGTGGTGGAATGGATACGTGAATATTTGGTACAATAGCCAGTTGATTAAAGGTATGATTGGCGTTAATGAAGTCAATAGGCGGGTCCAATCTTTTGGGGCGTATTTACAGCAAAGTTTCACGTTGGGAAAAGGCTATACTGCCGAATTAAGCGGAGCGTTTAACGGCCCCAGTGTTTGGGGTGTCACCTGGAAAACAAAGTCTCAAGGAGGCCTTGACCTTGGTTTTCAAAAAACAATTTTACAGAAGAAGGCATCGGTTAAAATTGCCGTAACGGATATTTTTAAAACCAATCCTTGGACAGCCATTTCCGATTTTGGGGGTGCTTACATCCGGGGTAGTGGAGCATGGGAAAGTAGAACTTTGCGTATTAGTGCTAGCTGGCATTTTGGAAGCAAGGAAATTAAAAACGCAAGGGATAGAAAAACAGGGTTGGAAACAGAGGCAAAAAGAATCAAATAGGGCAGGGGGATTTATGAAACCATACCTCTTACTGGTTAGTTTTTGTCGCTAATAAATGCTTGTAATTGGCAACTTTTTTTCAAAGGGCCTGCTCGGTTAATTGTATTCAAATTCAAAGTAACCCAGCAGTTCTTTTTCCTTGGAAAAGCATTTTTCAATAATCCGAAGGCCATCATTGTATGTTTTTTTCCAGGTGAAATAATTATTGGAAACACCTTCTTCAATAGTAATCATTTGGGTTACCTGTCCAGCACTATTGTATTCAAATAAAAAATCAGGAAGCAGTTTAGCTCTTACGGCATCATATTTTACAATATCGGTCAGTCTATTTTTGGTGTCGTAGTAATAGTAGTAGTGTTTGCCATTTTTCCCCAAATCATTTTCGTCAATCACATTTCCCTTATCATCAATTGTGAAAATTATCTTAGCCGTATCAGATTGGTTTCGAATGCGCAACATTTTTGTAGGATGCCCTTTTGGATCATAAATATACTGGTGTTCCTCCATTATTTTGGCGGAAAAATCATCGTCCATAGAGTTGGTATTGATAACAACTTTTGTAAGATGTCCTTTGGTGTCGTATTGGTAGGAAGAGGACGTGCTAGACAGCGAGGAGCTATCATAGGAAGCGATTAATTGCCCTTGCGAATTGAACTGTGAAGTAAGGATCGATTTTCCTGTACTATTTGATTTGGAATAGGTCTCAATTTTTCGAAAATCTTTGTTAATTTTTCTTTCACAAAAGAAACCAGCACTAGGTTCTCCATTACCCTCAAAACTGTGTACAAGAATTTTTCTTATTTTTTGCTCCTGCAATTGCTTCATCTCCGAAGACAGCTGAAGGTTGCTTACAATATCCAGGTAATGATATTGCGTCATTCCAGCAGTTGAAAATGCAGTTAGTAACACCAGTTGTAATAAAAAATATTTTCCCATAGGGTTATTTTGAATTGTAAAATTAAGGTAGTAGGTTGTAATAATTCAAAAGCACGGGCGTATGGGGAAAATATTTTGATTGTATGGTTTTTTTAGAAATCGTACTTTGAGGTAAATGTATGCCTTGGAACCGTTTTTAGGGCTATTCTTGCGCATAATTGCTATCAAAATGATGGTTGCGGGTTTTCTTTATTATTTTTAGTGAAATTTTACTAAATATGGAATCCACTACTGAAACTGCATTTTCAAGGTTGGTAAAGATTATGGATGAGCTGAGGGAAAAATGTCCCTGGGATAAGGTGCAAACGATTCAGACGCTGCGGCAGTTAACCATTGAGGAAACCTACGAGTTAACAGATGCTATAACGGATGGTGACTGGAAAGGCATTAAGGAGGAACTAGGTGATATTTTATTACACATCGTTTTTTATGCTAAAATAGGTGCCGAGCAAAATCAGTTTACCCTAGACGAAGTGATTAATGGGGTTTGTGAAAAGCTTATTTTCCGACATCCGCATATTTATAGTGATGTGGTAGTTACTGGTGAAGAGGATGTAAAACGAAATTGGGAAAAATTAAAAATAAAGGAAGGTAAGAAATCTGTTTTAGGCGGGGTGCCCAAGGCACTTCCAGCCACCATAAAGGCAATGCGATTGCAGGAGAAGGCCAAACAGGTGGGGTTTGAATGGGAAAACAAGGACCAGGTATGGGATAAGGTAGAAGAAGAAAAAGCCGAGTTGTTTGAAGCAATCGCTTCGGGTAATAAAGACAATATGGAAGATGAATTGGGCGATGTTTTCTTCTCCCTGATAAATTATGCAAGGTTTTTGCAGATAGATGCTGAAAATGCCTTGGAGCGGACCAATAAAAAATTTATTGACCGATTTACCAAAATGGAAGCCGCCGCTTCTTTATCTGGAAAAGAGTTGCATGATATGAGTTTAGCAGAAATGGACGATATCTGGAATCAAATAAAGCGATCCTAAGACTTTTT
>CANJDY010000204.1 GCA_947472635.1 Chitinophagaceae bacterium | reverse complement strand
TTTTATAGTTGTTCTTATATCTTTTAATTAATTGAATGCCTGCCGGTTCGGAATCAATGCCTTGTTGTTTCACAATAATTTAATTTAATCATTAACGATGGTAAACCAGTTTGGTTACCTAATTCAATCTTGCGCTGTGCTTATGGGAAGTTGAAGAATCGTTTGTTAGGGATGACGGATAAATTAGAAAATAAAATTATATATCAAAATGTGAAATAAAAGTTAAAACACCGAGTTATATAAAAAAGTTGTATTCTTTTATTTGAAATTCTGTTGAAGGAGATGCAGTAATTAGGATTATCTACGAGGGGCTGCGCTGTTAGGTGGTCTGGTGAGCTAACTGAAATTAAAAATTCCCGCAATGGGCGGGAATTTTATTGGTTGATGTAAGTTGTTTTATTTTGTACCAATTATTCTTTTCGTTAATTCACTGAAACGAAGCACAGCTGTAAGCCAAACAAAACAGGCAATTGCTATAGGTGCAACAATGGATTGATTGTGTTCTAGGTGAGTGGCAATGGCACCACCCAGGTAAGCCACTAGTAATAGAGTGCCCAATAAGCCTGTTCTGGGAATGATAAAAAGTACCACACTTAATAATTCAATGAGTCCTACAACCTTATAGCTATTGGGGGTTAATCCAATATTTGAAGCCATTGCCAGCGCATCGGCGTTGGCTAATAATTTGCCGGCAGCACTTGCTATAAAAATAAATCCTACCAATCCTGTAAGTATCCAAAGAAGAATGTTTTTTGTTTTTTGCGTCATTGTTTTTTTTATGAGTAAGTTAATAATGCGAAATTAGTTATATTTGATATCTAAAGTATACTAGTTACCAAATGGTTACTAGTATACTTTATGTAACTAGTAATAACCAGTAGATGAAAAATATCAAGCAAGATTCATGCAATTTCAAGTTGATGGCTTCAAGAGATGCTATTGAGGCGATACAGGGTAAATGGCGGATACCTATCCTTATTGCACTAACCTATGGTAAAAAGCGATTTGGGGAAATTAAAAAGCAGCTGCCCGATATTTCACCCAAAATGTTATCTAAAGAATTAAGGGAGCTGGAAACCAATCAGCTTATTACCAGATCAGTGTATGACTCCATGCCAGTTAGCATTGAGTATTCACTTACACCCCTGGGGAAGTCACTATATAAATTACTAGACGAGGTTTTACAATGGGGCATCCATTTTAGAAAAACAGTGATTAAGTAATTTTACTAAATCGTTAAAAATTGGTTTAAAGAATTTCATCTACTCCTTTTCTAGTTGAATTTGCTTTAATCGCTAAAATGAGGTAGAAGTATTTATTGAGTTTTGTTATTGTGTATTAATGAGACACAAGGGGGGGGGGGGGGTAAATATCTAGTTTTATTTTCTTTAAATAGGGGGTAAGTTTATTGGTATTTTCAAAAGCAACAATGCTATCGATCCTATTTTTTTCAATGTGATGATAGGTTTCTACGTAATAGTTGTTATACTCTAAAAGGCGAACTAAATAAACTCCTTTTATAATGGAGTCAATAAAATTTCCGTTGGTTGCAAGTTCAGCTAATTGGAGGTGGGTGGGGAGTTCTAAAAAATGTGTTTGATTCATAATTTAAACTTTTCGTTAGGGGGTAGATTGTTACATTATTTACATAATATTAAAAATTTAATTCTATTACAATTTGATTTAAATGAGTTAATTATTCACAAAAAATTGACAATTTTCATTTCGTTTATTTAAAAGTGTTTTTTTATTATAATTAATTAAACATTACGATTTCATTCCATTTATTTTTATTTACGAATGTTTGAGTAGGCTTATAATAAGGGGCCGGATAGAAATCCAGCCCCGCTTTAAAATCCAATATCCTATGAAAAACCGAGTGTAAGATAGTGTTTCTTTTTACATATTTATAATTATTTTAATATATTTTAAAAAAACTTTTTTCATAACCAATCAACTTGTCAATTTTGAAAAAAATCATCTTTTTATTACTCGTCCATTTCATAGCTGGGCAAGCTTTTTGTCAAACCCAGTTGCAATTGGTGGAAGCGGCCTGTGGCCAGTGTCAATTTGGGATGCCGGGTAAGGGCTGTGACTTAGCTATTCGTGTGAATGGCAAAGCTTATTTTGTAGATGGTTCCAATATTGATTCGCATGGTGATGCCCATGCAAAAGATGGCTTTTGCAATGCTATCCGGATGGCAGAGGTATCGGGTGAAATAGTAAAAGGCAGGTTTAAATCAACGAGCTTGGTGTTGTTACCTGAAAAAAAGCAAAAGGAGCTAACCCCTAAACCTCTAACCCCCTAAACTCCTAACCCTCAATATAAACTTGCCCCTTAGTTTTAAATAACCTTCTTTTGCTTCTAATGAAAATATCCTTTAAAAAGATCAGCTTGCTGCTGATGGTACAGTGTATTGCTTTCAATTTATTTAGCCAAAACATGGTCGTTTATGGCTTGGTGGTTGATAGTCTTTCTTCAATGCCCCTTGCATCTGTAAAGGTAAGTGTACATAATAAAGAGGGAAGCTTGATCCACGCTATTACCACCCGAGGGGATGGCAGTTTTTCTATTAACAGTAATCTATCGCTTGCAAAGTATATTCTTTTCACCGGCCCTGAATATGTTAAAAAACTAATTCATTTGCCACCAAATGCATCAACTGAGGTGAATCTGGGAACAATTTTATTGTCGAATAAACCAACCTCGCTGGAGGAAGTAGTGCTAAAAGCTAAGCGAGCACCGGTATCTTTTAAAATTGACCGACAAGTTTTTAAAGCTTCCTCTTTTAGTAATGCCACCGGTGGAACGGGAGTGGATCTAGTACGCAACCTGCCTGCTATTTCTGTTAATGGGCAGGGCGATATTTTATTTCGTGGCTCAGGTAGTTTTTTAGTTTTACTCAATGGAAAGCCTACCCAGGGAGAACCGACTTTTGTACTGAGCCAACTTGCTGCTGGTACTATAGAAAACATTGAGGTGATTACAAGTCCTTCAGCTGCTTACGATGCAGATGGTAAGAGCGGCATCATTAATATCATAACTAAATCGGGTGTTGACAATGGCTGGATGCTAAAAGCAAATGTCATGGGTGGAGCGCCTCCTATCAATGACTATGACAACCGAAGAAATCCTCAACGATATAGTATGGATGTATCTACCGGGTACAAAAGCAATCAATGGGATATTAGTGCTGGTTTTAATTATCTACGCAATGATATCGCTGGCTTCCGCGAGGGCGATGTGTATACGATTATAGGAAATACCAAAAACAGTTTTCCGTCCAATGGCGAAAGAAGTTTTAAGCGGTACAACTATGGCGTTCGATTGGGCGCATCATTTGTAGCGGATAAAAACAATACTATTAGCACCGGATTGTATACAGGTATAAAATACCAAAGTAGGGTTGCTGATTTGGATTACAACGTTCGGAAGGAAAATGTTTTATCAGGTGCAAAAACTATCTTTAATTATTTCAACGAAAATGATCAGCAAAAGAAAGGTGACTTTACATTGGCCAATCTAGATTGGGTCCATTCTTTCACCGCTACGTCCAATATTTCTTTTTCTGCATTATACGAATATGCTGGTCTATCCGGATCCACTACTAACAATAATATATTAACAAGGGGTTCCAAAGACAGTTTGCAGTATACGGTGAATCCATATACCAATCCACTCAATGCTTTACGTTTTAAGACAGATTATTCCCAAAAAATCGGGTCGGGGAACTTTCAGTCTGGTTACCAGTATCGGTATGATATACAGGATGGCGACTTTCAATACCTTACCAAAATTTTGGGTACCGGTTCGTTTTCTACCAATGTTGATTTTTCAAGCAAGGTAAAAGCCGTCAATCATATTCATGCCGCCTATGTACAATATGTAGGTACTGCAAATGCGCTCACCTATAGTGGAGGATTAAGAGTGGAGCAGTCGAATCGTCAACTTACTTTCTCCAATACCAGTGCTGCTAGTCGGCAAAAGCTGACGAATCTATTTCCATCGCTACAATTTCGGGTGAAAGCTTGGGATAAAGTTGTGGTAAAAGCAGGCTATAGCCGAAGAGTTAGACGCACCAATAATTTTGAACTCAATCCTTTACCGGAAAGAGAACATACAGAAACATTGGAACAGGGAGACCCCAATTTATTGCCAGAGCTAATTGGCACCATCGAGTGGGGGATTGAAAAAACCTTTGCAAAGGGAAACTGGTATGCTACCTTATATAATCAATCGGTGCAGAACCCTATCCAAAGGGTGAATAAGGTATTTAATGATACAATCCTCAACAGGGTTTTTACCAATGCTGGAATAGCCCGGCAAATAGGGCTAGAGTCGAATTTTAATTATACCATCAACAACTGGTGGAGTAGTACGATTGGTGGAAATGTATACCGGTATCGGGTGACGGGAAAAATATTCAATGGGCTTATATCAGTCAACACCAGTAGTTGGGTATATAGTTTTAATAGCACACAGAATTTTACGCTGCCCAAAAACTGGTTGCTGCAACTGAGTATTAATTATTTGTCTGAAAGGGTTACTGCACAGGGAGAAGATAGCCGTTTTTTGACGCCCCACTTTACTGTAAAGAAAGTGAGTACGGATAAGAAATGGAGCTTTCAAATGCAGTGGCTCAATATAGATGCGGGTTTGAAACAATCTAACCGACAAAGGATTACCACCTATGGAAAGGATTTCTATAGTACGACCAATTATATTTACGAGCCAGATCAGTTCCAGTTTTCAATTGGCTATACCTTGTCAAAAAAGAATCGAAAAATTAATTTGCCCACCAGTGAAATGGCTGAAAAAGAATTTTAGTGAACTGGTCAGCCAATTAAAATTCCCTTTCAGAAAAATAGGTAATAGATCAACTCGATTTTTTTATTAAGGCTGTTCTCTCAATTAGAAAAACTTGGTTTTACAATATTGGATTGGAAGCAGTTACCCCTAAACCCCTAACCCTCTAAACCCCTAACCCCTAACCCCTAACCCCCTACCCCCTATAATCTATAAAGGATATAAAAAGCTAACTTTATACCTATGTAATGAGCCCTCACCATAATACTAACAAAAATAGAAACGTATGAAATGTTTGTCAATTCTATGGCTGCTGATAGTAGCTAATTTGTCAATAGATTGTTTTGCACAGATGAAGGAGTTCAACAATTCCTTTTATTGCTTTGGAAATGCAATGAATCTTCCTAATGCACCTAAAAACTTTTCGGAGCAAGCTGCATTGGTAAAAAAAATTGGTTATAAAGGTATTTCGGGTAGTGGGGAAAAAAATTATTTTGAATTCCGTAAGGTGCTGGATAATGCGGGTATTGAGCTGCCTGAAATGTATATTTCATTAAACATTGATTCAACTTTTCCACCCTATAGTCCAAAACTAAGCGCAATTATTCGGGATTCAAAAGACCGGAATCTTTTAATTACGTTGCATTTACATAGTGAATTGTATAAGAATAACCCGGTGGAGGGAGATTTGAAATTTGTCGAAATGCTTACTGAGTT
>CANJDY010000203.1 GCA_947472635.1 Chitinophagaceae bacterium | reverse complement strand
TTTTTCTCCCTTTGGCCAGCCATCGCCTGTGTGGCCCTTGTATATTTGAAAAAAAGATTGCCTCAGCGAAAAAAATGGTGGCAAATGGGGCTGGGTGTAAGTGCATTGTATTTAGTGTATTGTCTGTTTAATAAATCCACTATTGACCGAGAAGTGAAAAGTATTTTACAACAGCAGCAGGTTTCCTATTCAAGGTATTTTACCAGTCCAGCTCCATTGCAAAACTGGTTGTGGTATGTTGTAGCTGGTAACGATAGTGGCTATTATGTTGGATTCAGGTCTACATTCGACCGTAAAAATGGTATAGATTTCCAGTATTTTCCCCGAAATGATTCTTTGTTGAAGCAGGTGAGGGGTGATGAAGATTTACCAAAATTGATTCGGTTTTCCCAGCAGTTTTATACGGTAGAAAAATGGGGGGATACGCTAGTTTTTAATGATCTTCGTTTTGGCCAGATAATCGGTTGGCAACAGCCTTTTGGTAAATTTGTATTTCACTATTATTTACTTCAGCCCGCCAATAATGCACTTGTTGTTCAGCGGGGGAGATTCGAAGGGTGGAATTGGAAGACTGCAAGCCTATTATTGAAAAGAATTTTCGGGAATTAGTTTTTCATAGGTATCTTTTGAGTGTTGTTAAAATAGCTAGCTTTTTTAATAAAGATTTGCTGCTTGGCATGGCTACTATTCTCTAATTATTTAATATCGTGTTCACCAATGTTCACTCATTGCTGAGTAGCAGTATGTTTTTGTTTTGAAAGGCAGCCTTTGTATGCTTATTTTCAATTAATGCCTTTTCAATTTCCCCGTTATCCAATCTTAATGGAGGAGGTATAAACTGCAGATGGAGTAAATTATAGATTTCTTCTTCTGTTGCACCGGCTAATTTTTTGTTGGTTTTGATATCATATAGGCCGTATTCATTTATTTTATATCCGCTATTTTTAGCTATCGACCTTAGTTTGATATTGTGCTCTTTTGATCCGGTAAAGTAAAGTAGGGCAGCTCCAAATTCAAGCCTGTTTACCAATCTGATATCTACCTGTATGCCTGATTTTTTTAGTAATATACTGGCCTTGGTGTTTCCTTTTGCCACAACCCTATCTACATTGGGTAATTGGATAAATTGGTTGACTATTTTTTTTCGATGTGTTGTTTGAGCTTGTATGACAATGTCTATATCGCCAATGGTAGTTTTTTTTCGCCGTAAACTTCCGGCAATTACCGCTTTTTCAACTCCAGGTATGTTCTTTATTGTTGCAAGAATTTCTGCTCCTAATTTTTCTGCAGCTATTAGTTGCATTCGGATAGGCGGTTTGTACAATTTTAGCGCTCGTTGTAGATACTCAATTTTTTTATCACCCAATCCTTGAACCTTATTTAATTGATTATTTTCTAGCGCTCGGACCAAATCTTCTTTTTTACGAATTTTCAAATGTTGGTGCAAGACTCTCAAGGTGGCTGGACCAAATCCAGTAATATCCATTAGTTCAAGTAATTGGTAGGGTACTTTTTTTTTGAGTTGTTCAAATATCTCTATTTTTCCAAAATTCAGATACTCTATTATCTTCTCTGCAATACTTTCTCCGATTCCTCCAATCGCATCAAGGGATTCGATATCAGTTGCATAGTCAGCAATATCTTCCTGCATATGCTGTAATATTTTGGCAACATGCTCATAGGCGATGGCACGGAAGCGTTCGGTTTTACCAATATAGCGGTAGCAATTGGCCATTTGGTGGAAAATAGCTGAAAGGGAAATGTTGTTTTGGAGATTTACTGAGTTGGGATGAGGACTAGCCATACTTCATTTTTTTTCAACTAGCGTATCAAAATTTCTACTGGGTTTTATTGCAAAAATTAAGAAGGTATAAATGTCAAATAACCTTCGAATTTCATTATAGTAAAATGAGTATAATCAACGCATTGAGTGATCTTGATCAGTTTTTTTTATTAACTTAAAAGTTAGCTTTAGTAAATACTCAATAGTGAGTCATGGCATTTTTTGGTTATCGAATGAATGTGGTTGGTAGTCAGATTTGAGCAGCATACAATACTTATCATCATATGAATAAATTACTTACACCTGAGATTCGCGAATTAATTGGTGTAGTGCATTATCGCCCTGCTGTTTCGATTATCATCCCCTTTGAGCCGAAAATGAGTTTAAAAAATGAGCTGCAATATTCCCTGAAGATAGCTGCTGATAAGGTAGAGCGTGAATTAAAGGAAAATTATTCAGCTGAGATAACCACCTTGATAATGCAAAAACTAAAGGCAATTGTAGGTAGCCTCAATTATAACACCCATAAGCATAGTATCGCCATCTATGTATCGCCGGTTTTTGAAAAAGTTTTGTACCTCGATATCGCAGTTGAACAAAAAATTATTATTGATGAATCTTTTGAGATTCGCGATCTGGTCTATAGTAAAAAACAGCTGCATAAATACCTTGTTTTACACATCAGTGGAAAAGAAAGCCGGATTTACTTGGGTAATTCTACCTCCTTGGTTAGGATCGTTTCTAATACACCTGAATCTGTAAATGCTTATGCAAATGATTTGCCGGAGAAAGTGGCTAATTTCTCTGACCTATCTGCCCGAAAAGAAGTAATGATGGAAAAGTTTTTGAAGCATATTGATAATTCATTGAATATTATACTACAAGCCTATCAACTTCCCCTTTTTGTGTTGGGTACAGAAAGAATCCTAGGTCATTTCAAGTCCCTTACCAAACATGCTGGTTTAGTGGTAGATTATATACCTGGAAATTATGAAGATATCTCTTTTGAAGAATTGAAAGTAGTTTTAGCACCATCCATCTCAGACTGGAAAAAAGTGAAGCAAAAAGACATACTCAATCGGTTAGATGAGGCTGCTAGTAAAAAGAAGTTGGCTTTCGGGATTAAGGATGTTTGGAAAGAAGCCATGAGTAAAAAAGGTCGCCTGCTGGTTGTTGAAAAAAACTTTCAATATGCTGCACATCTTGGCAGTGGAGCTAATTTGTTAGAAGCATTGGAGGAGCCCTATAATAAATTTTCTTACATAAGGGATGCGGTGGATGATGTGATGGAAAAAGTACTCGAAAATGGAGGGGATGTGGAGTTTGTGGATACTGAAGTGTTGAAGGGGTACGGCCATATCGCATTGATACAATTTTTTTAATTAAATAGTCAGATGGGGTAAATAAATTATTGGTTGTAATGTCCCTAAAGAGGATTGGATATTACGGTCTATTATTTTTCAGAACTGAGTTTAGTATAGGGTAAAACTGGGTTCAAAGTATATAAGAAAACGTATAATAAAATATGACTATTAATTTTAATTAGAGATCATATTTCAATGTAAGAAATCTGAATTCGATTGCTTTCAAATTTAAACATCAACCAATAAATGTAAGTACATGAAAACATTAATCGTAGCAACTGATTTTTCTCCCGCAGCCTCTAATGCTGCTAATTATGCCGCCGACTTTGCCTTGGCAATCCACGCGACTATTTTATTATTGCATGTGTATCAAATGCCAGTTATATATCTCGAAGTGCCAGTAGCTTACACGGAAGAGGAAATGAGGAAGGATGCTGAAAAAAATATCAATCGATTAAGGGGGGAATTGTCATTAAAAAGGGGGGCGAAATTAAAGATTGAAACGGAACTTAGACTAGGAGAGTTTTTTCCAGGTTTGAAAAATGTTTGCGAAAGGATACAGCCTTATGCAGTAGTAATGGGAAGCCAGGGTACTACCGCTGCAGAACGGCTATTTTTTGGTGGGCATACCATTTATGCGATGCAGCATTTAACCTGGCCTTTGATTACTGTGCCTATAAATACTTCTTTTTCAGGCATTAAAAAAATTGGTTTGGCTTGCGACTTTGAAAAAGTGGTTGATAGTATACCTGTCGAAGAAATACAAAATTTAGTAAAAGACTTTTCTGCAGAGCTCCATATTCTTAATACTGACAAGGAAAAATCATTCAACCCAAATACTGTTTTTCAGTCTGGTTTGCTGGAGGAAATGCTGGCTCCCTTGCTTCCTCATTATCATTTCATAGCTAGTGATCAAACGGATGAGGGGATTATGGATTTTGCAGAAAAAAACCAGATTGATCTGTTAGTGGTCTTGCCAAAGCGGCATAGTTTTTTTGATACATTAATTCATAGTAGTCATAGCAAACAAATGGTATTACACAGCCATGTTCCTGTAATGGCTATTCATGAGTAGCCTTGTTTGTTTTTGCATCAAAATTGTTGGGTACCCTTTAATTTCTTGCTATGAATACTTACATCAAAGCGTTTAGTCAAATCAGTATTACGGACATTGCATCTGTAGGTGGAAAAAATGCATCTTTAGGGGAAATGTTTTCTAAACTCTCCTCCAAGGGTATTCCGGTACCTGATGGCTTTGCCACTACCGTTGTTGGATTTGAAGCTTTTCTTTCTCAAAATTCATTGCAAGCTCCACTCAGCTTGCTTATGCTGCAGTTAGATAAAAAAAACTATTCCAACCTTACAGTAATTGGTGCAAAGGCTAGAAAATTATTACTGGATGTACAACTTCCCTTAGCGCTAATTGATTCCATTACTGCAGCATATAAATATTTATGTGGGGAAAATAATTTAGCAGTAGCTGTCCGAAGTAGTGCTACTGCAGAGGACTTGCCACAAGCAAGTTTTGCTGGACAACATGAAAGTTTCCTTAATGTCAAAGGGGAGGAAGCCGTTTTAGCTGCTGTTAAAAAATGCTTCGCCTCCCTCTATACCGACCGGGCAATTAAGTACCGTGAAGACAATGGCTTTGCACATGAAAAAGTTGCCCTATCTGTAGGTATACAAAAAATGGTTCGCTCTGATAAAGCTTCTTCAGGTGTTGGGTTTACCCTAGAGCCGGAATCTGGTTTTCGGAATATTATTCACTTAAGTGGTGTTTGGGGCCTAGGAGAAAATATTGTACAAGGAACGGTTACACCAGATGAGTTTTTTATTTTCAAGCCCACTCTATTACAGGGCAAAAATGCCATCGTAAGAAAAAAAATTGGTGAAAAATCAATGACAATGATCTATGGTACCGATGAAAATAACCCTATTATAAATGTAGCTACTCCAAAAGATAAACAGGAGCAGTTTGTGTTGAGTGACGAGGAAGTGATTCGGGTGGCAAAATGGGCTTTGATAATTGAAAATCATTATAATCAGCCGATGGATATTGAATGGGCTAAAGATGGTATTACGCAAGAGATTTTTATTATCCAGGCTAGGCCTGAAACGGTTCATTCACAAAAAAATCCTTTGTTGGTAAAAGAATATCAGTTGTTAAGTAAAGGGGAGGTTATTGCGAAAGGAAATGCGGTGGGGTCTTCTGTAGCCACCGGCATCGCTCGGGTTTTATTATCCCCCAAAGATTCTAATCAATTGAAGCCAGGCGAAATACTGGTTACCGATTTAACCAGTCCGGATTGGGATCCGATATTAAAAAATGCAGGTGCCATTATAACCAATAAGGGAGGGCGAACAAGCCATGCATCCATTGTTGCTAGAG
>CANJDY010000202.1 GCA_947472635.1 Chitinophagaceae bacterium | reverse complement strand
CTGGGTATTAAAAGTGGAGAAGGATTTTATAGCTACCAAGAAGGAAGTAAAGAATTGCAGGTTGCAAAAAGTTTTTTATGACCCAATTTATTTCCCGCCTACAGATGATTTATTTCGATGACCTTCCCTTTGTTACCAGCCGGTAAGACTCATCCACCATATCAAACAATTGCTTATTCGATAAAACTCCATCCACTATAATCGTATTCCAATGCTTTTTATTCATATGATAACCAGGCAGCACCGAATGGGGATATGCTTCCCTTAATTCAAGGGCCATTTCAGGATCACACTTTACGTTAAATTGAAGAGGAATTGAATCCAAGGGGATTAATAAAAAAACCTTCCCTTGATTTTTAAAAACAAGCACCGATTCGCCAAAAGGAAAACCTTCGGTAACGAATGGCTTTTGAATACTATAATCTCGTAACAGCTCTATGTTCATTTACGGTTGGCTGGGAATTTGGGCTTTTGCATCCGCCATTTTCTTTTTTAGCTGCCCAGTTAGTATATGCCAAAACATTACAAAGTCGCTCCCTAAACTATAGAGCGGATAAGTAAAAGTGGCAGGGCGGTTCTTTTCTATAAAAAAATGACCTACCCAAGCAAAGCCATACCCGCAAAAAGGAATGGCAGCAATCAAATTCCAATTTTGAAAAATAATTCCTGCAACTAATAACCCTAGAATCAAGGCGGTTCCAACAAAATGTAGCCCTCTATTTTTGGGATTGCTATGTTCGATAAGGTAATAAGGATAAAAACTCCAAAAACTAGTGTATTTTTTTTCTGCTGACATCTTCTTTAATTTATAGAAAATTACAAGAAATCAAGCAATCAGACAATTTTTTTTGTCTCCACATTTTGTAATTCTTTGAGCCGGTACAGCACCTCCGTCAAACGGCTTTTTGGGATTCCAGTAGTAATATTACAGAACAACTGCATTTCCTGTGTAATGACGGTACAGCTGCATTGCTTTAAAACCATCATCACATCATTGATTTGGGTGTAATCGAAATGAATAATATAGGCTTCTTCAATTTGCTTTTGAACGATGGGCGTTACCTGTAAAACCAGGCTAGTTACTGTTTTATAAGCATTGATTAGCCCAGGTACCCCTAACAAACTTCCTCCAAAATAACGCACTACAATTACTGCAATATTGGTTACTTCCTTGCTGTCTATTTGACCAAGCATCGGTTTACCTGCAGAACCAGCAGGCTCTCCATCATCACTTACCCGAAAGCTATTTCCGTCTGTACCAATACGATAGGCAAAACAGTGGTGGGCCGCTTTGGGATGCTCTTTCTTTAATAAAAATAGCTGCTTTTTAAAATCATCTGCTGTAACAATTGGATTGGCGAAAGCTAAAAACTTACTTCCCCTATCTTTATATTCAGCTACAGCAGCCTGCTCGATTGTTTTATAAAATTCTGATTCACTCATATTTATTAAAATACAATTGTACAAAAATGGACACCGATAAAAAATCTATCGAAAAAAATAGATTTAAAAATCAACCCTTTGAAATACGGCGATAATATTGAATGGTATCCTTTTCGATTATTTGGATAAACCCTTTTTCAGCATTCAAAAGCAACGGCGCTTTCAAGCCGGAGGGGATTTCCATTTCTGTATTTGTGATTACCCTAGCTTCGTCCCAGCAATTTGCATCAATGAAAGATTGTAATAAACTAGCCCCTCCTTCGACCAACACACTTTGAATATTCATCTCATAGAGTGCTTCTGTAATTTGTGTCACCCAGTTATCATTTCCCGAAATTCTATGATATACTAATAAGCCTACATTCTCCTGCCGAATGGCATTGAACACGATGGTCTTAACTGAACCATCCAATAAATGATGAACGGCAGGTAGCTTTAAATCTTTATCAATCACCAGCCGAATGGGGTTGTTACCTGGCCATAAACGAGTGGTTAATGATGGGTTATCCCGCAAAGCAGTGGTAGTGCCCACTAAAATAGACGCTTCCTCAGTTCGCCACTTATGAACTTGTCGATTGGTTTTTTCATTGCTAATCAATAAGCGGGAATAATCATTGTGGGCAATCATTTCGTTGGCTGTTTGCGCCCATTTCAAAATAATATAGGGCCGATGCCGGGTATGAAAAGTAAAAAAACGCTTATTTAGCTCCAATGCCTCCTTTTCCAATAAAGGAGTAACCACCTCAATACCGGCAGCCTCTAATTGTACAATTCCTTTTCCATCTACCTCCAAAAAGGGATCGCTACAAGCGATCACTACCTTCGGAATTCTTTTTTCAATGATTAGATTAGTACAAGGTGGAGTTTTACCAAAATGTGAACAGGGCTCAAGTGAGACATACAAGGTGGACTGATCTACCAGGTGTACATGCTCTTTAGCAACGTTATTAATGCAATTCACCTCAGCGTGTGCATTGCCATAAGCACGGTGATAGCCTTCGCCAATAATAAGGCCATTAAACACCAGCACAGCCCCTACCATTGGATTGGGCGCTACATTGCCTTCTCCCAGTTTTGCCAGTTCAAAACAACGACGCATATATGTTTCATCAGAAATCAAGTAGCAAAAGTATGAATAGAAAAATTAACTATGTTTGCTTTAATGACGATTAAAGAAATATACAGAGACTATCTTGTTCAGCTTCAACCAATTTACAGTGCAAATGAAGCCATGGTAATCACTGACTGGGTATTTGAAAAGGTAGCCTGTCTTCATCGATCTGACCAAATCAAAAATCCCCAACAAACCCTCGCACCCGAAATAACCACGCAACTTGAAAGCTGCCTTAGTGATTTACTTCAACACAAGCCGGTGCAATATGTTGTAGGGGAAGCTTGGTTTTACAAAATGAAACTTATCGTAAATGAACAGGTACTGATTCCGAGACCCGAAACTGAAGAACTGGTTCAATTAGTAGTAGATTACTGTGGGAAAGAAAAAAAACTGCCGTCGATATCGGGCGACAGAATTTCAATTCTAGATATCGGAACAGGAAGCGGATGTATCGCCATTGCTATAAAGAAAAATTTGCCTACTACAATGGTATATGCAATTGATGTAAGCAAAGGAGCATTACTGGTTGCCAAAGAAAATGCGCTACTTCAAAAAGCTGAAATCGATTTTATTGAAATTGATTTTTTGAATGAAACCAATTGGAATCAATTACCCAAAGTGGACATTATTATAAGCAACCCTCCCTATATTCCGCTTAATGAGAAAAAAATATTAGATAAAAATGTAACTCAATTTGAGCCACACAAAGCGCTATTTGTAAAAGACAGCGCCCCCTTTATATTTTATGAAAAAATTGCCATTTTTGGAAAAACGCATCTCTTAAACAATGGAACTATTTTTGTAGAAATACATGAGGAGTATGCAAAACAAACAGCCGCTATATTTGAGAATGACTACCAAGTTGAAATAAAAAAAGACATTTTCGGAAAACAACGGATGTTAATCATTACCAAACAATTGGTCGATTTATAATCAGTGAGCTGCCGCTTAATCGTTGCCGGTAACAGTAGCTGAAGTGGAAGCCCCTAATCGGCGAGCAACTTTCATCACCCGAACAATTTCGCCCCAATGGGCTACAGAATCAGCATTAATTACCACTGCAGGCTTAATACTATCCCCTTGATTAATATACTGCCTTAATGCAGATTCTAGCGAATCCATGGATATGAGCCTAGATCCCACATAAATATTTTTGTCCTTATCTACACTCACTACTACACTTTGCTTTGTTTTGGTATCACTCTTTGCACGGGGTACACTCATCTTGATTACATTGGGATTAGCCAATGTAGAGATCATTAAAAAGAACATCAATAAGATAAATAAAATATCATTTAGTGGACCGGTATCCACTTCATCATGTCGCTGTCTTAAATTATTTCTTCGAAGGCTCATTTATAAATGATAATTTTTAAATGGATGACTGATATTTGATTGTCTGTTATAGAAAGATAACTGAAAAAAAATTAGCTTTATTGCAAGAATTGGTCATCAATTAATTAGTTTCTATTTCTGTGGTTCCTGCAGCATATCAATAAAATCACTGCTAGCAGATTCCATCCTATTGGCTGTACGGTTGATTTGCGTATCCAGATAACTATACCCCAGGTAAGCCAACATCCCAATAATCAACCCACTGGCACTGGTAATTAATTTTACATACATGGCATCAGCAATCTGACTTACAGAGGGATTACTTATCGTGGCAAATTGTTTTAGCAACAATACTAACCCTACTATGGTTCCAACAAAACCAAACAACGGCGCTATGCGAGATATTACAGACAAGATGGAAAGGTTTTTTTCCATCTTGTACATTTCAAGCTTTCCTACATTGTCCATACTTTTTTCAATTGCATCGATGGGTTTACCAATTCTTTGAATTCCCTTGTCAATCATTCTGGCAACAGGATTATCGGTGTTTTTTGCAAGACTTCTTGCAGCAGTCACATTACCGGTAATAATATGATCTCGAACCTGACGCATAAAATTATCATCTATTTTACCCGCTTTGTTGATAGCCAGTAATCTTTCAATAAAGAAGAAAACAGCCAACGAAAATAAAATACCCATCGGTATCATGAGTGGTCCACCTTTGCCTAATAAACTCCAAACAGACTCTACCTGTCCGGCAGAGCTAGCAGCTGTACTGAGCGAATCTACTTGTAAAATAATATCAATCATGGAATATGTAATTTAGGACAAATGTAATAGTTTCTTAGCTTATTCAATTATTGAACTATCAAAACTCTAAGATGTATTTGTAAACGAAGGGAGTCCAAGATGAGTATGCAAAAAAAAGTTAAAATAATATCCCAATGAAAGAACAATTACACAAAATTTTGGCTGGAGGGCTCAATGGCAAGTCACCAACAGCAAATTTACAGGAAGATTAGCTTAGTCCTTACTGCTCACCAATGGATGTTTTTTCAACTATTTTAAGGAGTTGCCATCCCTAAGTGGATAAATAACCGAACTGGCAGAGTGGAGAAAGGGAATCATAATAACAAAAAAGCGAAGCAATAAATCGCCTCGCTTTTTTTGATTACTGACTAGCTCCGTTAAAATGGCAAATCATCTGCTCCTGCTTCGCTGGCTACCGGCGAATGGTTAGATAATGTAGCTGATGTGGCAGCTCCAGACATCGGTGCAGCATTTTGAGTAGGATTTTCTCCTCCTGTACCTCCTAGCAATTGTACACTTTGTACCCGCATTCTCAATGTGGCAGCAGCCTGGTTGTCTTTATTCATGTAAGCATCTGCTTCAGGAGAACCCTCCGCGTAAATAGTTTTTCCTTTTGTAAGATATTGGGCTACGGCAGTTTTGTCTGTCCAGTAGGCACATTCCACCCAGGTGGTTCTTTCCTTTTGGTTTCCCTGGCTGTCCTTGTAACGCTCTGTATGCGCTACACTGAAATTAATTACATTTTTTCCGTTTACTTCTTTTACGATGCAATCTTTACCAAGATTGCCAACGATTTGTAACTTGATCATAATTGTGTTTTTTAATGTTAAGCGATG
>CANJDY010000201.1 GCA_947472635.1 Chitinophagaceae bacterium | reverse complement strand
AGTAAAATCTCATAGTTAGTAAGGTACTATGAGTAAACTTTGCATTGTTTTATTGGTCATAGTTCAGTAAATTGTAAAAAACTATTGTTGAAATTCCTCCAACCATATTGCAGCCTAATTTGTAGCCTTTTATTTTCGGTGGCTATTGTATCGCCCATTATGGCGCAGCTGCAGTTTATTGAAAACAAAGGTCAGTGGGATAGTAAAGTAAATTTTAAAGCCGATGTTCAGTCAGGCTCCTTCTTTATGGAGGATAATGGATTTACGGTATTGCAACACAATACCAATGACCTGAGTGCAATGGCAGGGTTAGCGCATGGTCATTTATCTTCCGAATCTTGTGAGAAGGGCTCAGAAAAGAAAACGGTTACTCCTTCACAAAACTTCACTTTACGTTCACATGCTTTTAACGTTCATTTTGAAGGAGCTTTGAAAAATGTGCTCATTTCGCCTGATAAACCATTGCCCACCTACAACAATTATTTTTTGGGAAACGACCCAGCAAAGTGGCAAAGTAATTGTAAAATCTACCAGGCAGTTACCTATAAAAATATGTATCCCAATATTGATGTAAGGTATTATACGGATGCCGGAACATTAAAGTATGACATTATAGTGAGGCCCGGGGGAAATGTGAATGATATTGCCTTACGGTATGACGGGATTGATAAGCTCGAAGTGAAAAACAAGGAATTGGTGATAGGTACTTCTGTGGGCGAGGTGAAAGAATTATATCCGTATAGTTACCAACTTCAAAAAGATACTCGCCAATCATTAGACTGCAAATATTCTGTAACAGGCAATTTGGTAAGATTCAAAATAAAAGCCTATCTCCCTAATGAAACCATTGTCATTGACCCCACCTTAATATTTGCCTCTTTTACCGGAAGTTCTAAAGATAACTGGGGTTATACGGCAACGCCAGGTCCTGATGGAAGTTTATTTGCAGGAGGAATTTCTTTTGGCGATGGTTATCCTGTATCCCTTGGCGCTTTTGATCAAACCTATAATGGTGGCCTTAATGAAGACTCCAATGGACCCTATGATATTGCGATTATAAAATTTTCTCCGGATGGGGTTAACAGGGTATTCGCAACGTATTTGGGCGGATCTGGTAATGAGCAGCCTCACAGTATGATCTGTGATGCGCAAGGAAACCTCATCATTGCTGGCAGGTCTAGCTCCCGTGATTTCCCTAAATTAGTTCCCCTAATAGGACCTGGTGGAGGCTATGATATTGTTGTTACAAAATTTAACGCTGCCGGTAATTTATTGCTTGGTTCTGTCGTTATTGGCGGTTCTTCGGATGATGGCGTAAATATCAGAAAGAAATTTGATACACCCGATGGAGCAGAAACCACCCGAAGGAATTATGGAGATGATGCGAGGAGTGAAGTGATTTTGGATAGGAATAACAATATTTATGTTGCCTCTTGTACCCAGTCTTCTAATTTTCCCATTGCTGGTTCTGCCATACAGCCTGCTTTTGGAGGAGGCAAGCAGGACGGGGTAATCCTACAATTTAATTCCAACCTTTCCGTAAAAATATTCAGTACTTATTTTGGTGGCAATGGCAGCGATGCCTGTTTTGTTTTATCTATCAATCCTCTTACCGGTAATGTATACATTGCTGGTGGAACAAGCAGTACAGGGTTGCCAGGGGATAAAACGGGGGTTATTAACGCCGCTTTTCAGGGTGGGGAGGTAGATGGTTTTGTAACCCAGATTAGGCCAGATGGGTCTTCGGTTATTAAAACTACTTATTTAGGAACCAGTGGAAATGATTTGGTATATGGAATCCAGTTTGATAAATTTGGATTCCCCTATGTTACGGGTACTACTTCCGGAAATTGGCCGGTACTAAATGCAGTTTTTAGTAATCCAGGAGGTAAACAGTTTATTAGTAAGCTGAAGCCTGATCTTTCAGCTTTCATTTATTCCACTGTATTTGGCACTAACTCACCTATACCCAATTTATCGATTACGGCATTTTTAGTAGATCGATGTCAGAATGTGTATGTATCTGGCTGGGGAGGAAAATTCAATCACGACAGAGGTTATCCTAATGCCGGCACTACCGGCTTGCCTTTGACCAACGATGCCATTGCACCCAAGACCACCGATGGGAATGATTTCTATTTTTTCATTCTGGAAAAAAATGCCACCAGTCAGTTATTTGGTAGTTTTTATGGACAAAAAGGGGGGTTCGACGATCATGTGGATGGTGGTACCAGCCGATTTGATGCCAATGGAATTATTTATCAGGCAATTTGTGCCAACTGCGGAGGTAGAAGTAATCCATCGGTTGTATTTCCTACTACCGCAGGTGTTTGGGCTACTAGAAACGGATCCGATAACTGTAATGAGGCAGCTGTAAAAATTGAAATGAATTTTGGAGGAGTGGGGGCAAGTATTAAAACTACCATTAATGGAGTAATTGATACCATTGGCTGTGTCCCAATGACAGTAAAGGTTACCGATACGTTGGCAAAGGGTAAAATGTATATCTGGGACTATGGGGATCCTACCAACCCTAAAAAAGACACGACCTATGCACCTAATAATTCAGTCTCTCATATTTATAATACCGTTGGAACGTATCAGCTCATAGTAGTGGCAATTGATTCGGCCACCTGTAATATTTCAGACACTGCATTTACCCAGGTACGCGTGGGTAATAATTTACTCAAACCGGATTTTATTGCCACCAAAAACGGGGGTTGCCAAAGCTTATCTTTTCAGTTTCAAAATACTACTACCGCTGCATTACCCAATTATACCAACAATAGTTTTTTATGGGATTATGGGGATAATACACCGGCGCAGCGTGCAGGAAATGTAACGACCTTTCATACCTACGCAGCTGCAGGAACCTACATTGTAAAATTGCTGTCCGATGATGTCAATTTTTGCAATACTCCGACATCTATTTCCCATACGGTGCGTTTGGCTGATTCGGTGAGGGCACGTTTTACTACCCCTGATAAAGGCTGTGTTCCATATCTTGCACAATTTACGAATACGTCTCTGGGGGGCATTGACTTTCTTTGGGATTTTGGTGATGGAACCACCTCAACGAATGTAAATCCAACGCATTTATATGCTACTACTGGAACATATATTGTAACGTTAACTGCTACAGATATTTCTACTTGTAATCGTACGGATAAATATACTTTTTCTATTGTCGTTTACAGTATACCTGTGGCGGGGTTTAGTTTTTCACCCAATCCCACCAAGCCAAACAAGGCAGTGGATTTTACTAATTCTTCCAATGGAGCCAGCAATTATTTATGGGATTTTGGAGATGGACAAACTTCAACGCTGCAAAGTCCAACTCATTTATTTAATGCCACAGGAACTTACAAGACCTGTTTGGTTGCTTTCAATGCTGCAGGGTGTACGGATACTTTTTGTTTGGATGTTGCCGTAATTGTATTGCCCTTGTTGGATGTGCCCAATGCATTTACACCTGGAAAATTTGGCAACAATGGTGTCGTGAAAGTAGTGGGATATGGAGTGGCAAAAATGGACTGGAAAATATATAATCGGTGGGGGCAAAATGTTTTCTCCAGCACTAGCCAGAATGAAGGATGGGATGGAACATTTAATGGGGTCATCCAACCGATGGATGTATATACTTACACATTGGATGTAGAATTTTCGGATGGAAAAAAATTTAGAAAAACGGGTGATATTTCTTTACTTCGCTAAAAGTAGGCACCAATCTTGAAATGAAAAAAAACATAAAAATAGTATTCCTGTTTATAGTTAGTTGTCAGCTGATGGCGGATAACTATGCGCAAGATCTTCATTTTTCACAATTTTTCAATTCGGTACTTACTACCAATCCCGCCAATACAGGCTTTATTCCCGATGCAGATTATAGGTTGGGCGCACATTACAGAGATCAGTATTCTGCACTGTTGGCATCGCCTTATAAAACCATCAGTATTTTTGCAGATGGCCAATTATTACGGGATCAAATTGAAAATGGTTGGCTGGGAATTGGGGGAGTTATTTTAAGCGATGTGGCAGGAAGCGGTGGCTTGAGGTCAACAAAAGTGTATGGATCCTTGGCCTATCACCAGCAGCTGGGAAATAGCAGCTTATTGAGTGCCGGTTTTAACCTAGGATGGGCCAACAAAAGGATTGATGCTACCAAGCTGAGTTTTCCCGACCAATTTGACGGAAAATTCTTTGACAATACCTTGCCTTCCTCAGTAATTCTTACCAACAATTCAGTGAGTTACTTCGATATGCAGGTAGGATTAAATTATGCGTATTTTCCAACCGAAGAAATTTATATTAATGGGGGATATTCTATTCACCATGTTAATGGGCCACAGGAAACATTTTTTAGCGGATCGCTCGATAGTAGCAAAATTCCGATGCGGCATATTGGATTTCTCAATGCGCTGTTAAAGGTTTCAGACAGGCTAATCGTTAACCCAAATATGTACTATACCAATCAAGCAAGGTCTAGTGAATTATTACTAGGCATGAATGCCAATTATAATTTATCAGGATCAGGCGATAAGCAATTGATTATTGGACTCTATTATCGTGCAGGCGATGCCGTGATACCAATGGTTGGCTTTGAGTTGAATAATATTCGGTTTACTTTCAGTTATGATGCTACCACTTCTTCTCTTAAGAATTTCAACAATCTTCGGGGTGCCAACGAATTTAGCGTAATCAAGAAAGGGTTTTACAATGAAAATAATAGTGCTAGTCATCAAGTCTTTTGCCCCAAGTTTTAATTTTTTACCTATAAAAAACAGATGAAAAAAATATTTTTAGGTGTTATTTTGGTCAGCTTTGTTCAATTGTTACAAGCACAGGATCAAAAGGCTGGAGGTTTCAACCAGGCCAATCTTTTTACCGGTGGTAATGTGACCGCTTCTTTTTTTACTGGCGGAACGGTACTAGGGGTGAGTCCGCATTTGGGTTACAGCCTTACCCCTTGGTTGGATGCGGCATTGAGTTTTAATCTTATTTATACCGGCCAAACTGATCCTTATGGAAATAAGCTTCGGCAAACCAATATCGGGCCCGGTGCTTTTGTGCGACTTTTTCCTATTAATTTTTTGTTTGCCCAAGCTCAATATGAGCATAATTTTCAGATTACTAAGGTGATGCCTTCGGGTATGGATTCCTACAGATTAAAGGAGGATGTAAATAGTTTATTGATAGGGGCAGGGTATTCAAGCAGTAGGCAAAAGGGGTCCAATTCCTATTATTATTTCTCCGTAATGTTTGATGCACTCCAACTCAAAGGTTCGCCCTATGTAGATTCTTACGGCAGACTGGTGCCAGTAATTCGTGCTGGGTTCAATGTTGCCTTATTCAGGTAGTGAATTTAATGGACTAGAGTTGCCTTATTTAAGCAGTGAATTTTAATGGACTAGATAGGATTGAATATTTCTGAAGGATTGCTAACGATGGTGAAGGCATCTTCCATACTAGAGTATAAAAAATTTTCTGCTATCATTTTTTTCATGTGGGCAAAAAGTGAATCGTAAAAACCTGCAGTATTT
>CANJDY010000200.1 GCA_947472635.1 Chitinophagaceae bacterium | reverse complement strand
TTAGTTTTGAATACAGCTCCCAATGAAAATAAATCTTCATTGTGGGGGCGGCGAACAATGGACTGACCGGGTGTGGGAGGAATGGCGAGCGTAATCGCTTCTAAGCCCCTCACCGTTCGAGTGCCAGATGCATAAAAATTACTGAAAAACAAACTTTTAGGAATCAATGAATCTAGGTAAGGAGTTATCTTTTGGCGGTTACCAAAATACTGCAAATAATCTCCGCTTAAACTTTCCACACTAATCAACACTACATTCCAATGATGCTGGGGACTATCGGGCTGGATCACCCGCTCAATGCTGAGTGGGTCGGAACTGAATGTCGCATTCGGCGACTGTAGCATAGAGCGAAGCAATGCGAAATTAGCCGTATCATTTCTCTCCCTATAAAATTGGTGATAATCAATCTCATTATTCCAAAAAGCTGCGCCAAATTCATAGATACCATTTCCCCCCAATTCGTTTACATAATTATTATTACTGATTGTTTTAAAATGGTTATTTACCAAAAAATAAGCGCTTAGCGGTAGCAACGAAAAGCCGAGCATAAATACCGTACGACGAACGAATCGCATACTTACCTGCTGAGATGCCATTATTTTGCCGCGAACTAGCAAAAGAACAGCTGCCACCAACAATACAACCACCGAAATAATCAAGGGCATATTATAAGATTCCCAAATATTTTCCAGCACTTCATTGGTATAGATCAAATAATCCACTGCAATAAAATTGAAACGCACACTAAATTCATTCCAAAATATTATCTCACTCCCCGCCACGGATACCAAAATAAAACTGATAATCGCCATCAGCAAGAAAAGGGGTAAGCGCTGCCATTTATTTTGGAACCAGCTATCTTTCATCAACCAACAATAAATGGCTACCGGTATAGCAAAAAAACTACTTACCGTAAGATCATACAACAAGCCTATCATAAAAATGGCTAAAAACCGAAATAGGGAAAGCTCTATAGTAGGCCAACTTTTTATCATCAATACCACCCTGGTAACAAAGCTGATAGCACAAACAAGTAGTACAATTACTGCCACAGCCCCAAATCTGTGTTGAAAGAATGACTTTTGATTACGCATACACAAAAATAAAGAATACCCACTAATCCAACCCAATAAAACCGATAACCGAGTTTCGACTCAAGTTGCTCCATCGAAAGGCTTACCGCTCATCAATTATTTAATAAACAATAGCATTTAGATTAATAAATTCTTACATTTGACGCTCAAATAAATCAAGTATGAAAACAATACTATTTTTCTTTTTCGGGTTGACCAGTACCCTTTCTGCACTAGCTCAAAAGGTAGCATTTACTGAGTATAATTTAAAAAATGGCTTACACGTGGTTTTGCACCAGGATAGAACGGCTCCAGTGGTGGCAGTTTCTGTTATGTACCATGTAGGAAGTAAAGACGAACAAGTCAACCGCACTGGCTTTGCGCACTTTTTTGAACACCTTCTTTTTGAAGGCAGTGACAATATCAAAAGAGGTGAATTTATGAAAATTGTGAGCAGCAATGGTGGGCAAAATAATGCCAATACCACACAAGATCGCACTTTTTATTACGAAGTATTTCCTTCCAACCAATTGGCTACAGGCCTTTGGTTAGAGAGCGAACGCATGCTTCACCCGGTGATCAACGAGATTGGTGTTAAAACACAGAATGAAGTCGTAAAGGAAGAAAAAAGATTACGGGTGGATAACCAACCCTATGGTAATTTTTTAAGTGAGGTAATGAAGCGACTGTTTACCAAACATCCCTATAACTGGGTTCCGATTGGAAGCATGGCTGATCTTGATGCAGCTACACTTGACGAATTTAAGGCCTTCAACAAAAAATATTACACACCCAATAATGCAGTGCTGGTAATTGCAGGAGATATCGATCTGGCAAAAACAAAAATACTGGTAGAAAATTATTTCGCTGAAATACCGGCAGGGGTGGCCATTACAAGGACTGTTGCAAAGGAAAGTCCGATTACTACCCAAATGATTGACACCGCCTATGATAGCAACATCCAAATACCTGCAATTTTAGCAGCCTACAGAGTACCGGGTGAAACCAATAAGGAATCAAAGGTATTAGAAATGGCCTCTGCTGTACTGAGTCAGGGAAATAGCAGCCGAATGTTTAAAAAGATGGTGGATGAAAAAAAGAATTCACTGCAGGTTGGTTCTTTCAATTATTCATTGGAAGATTATGGTGCTTATATTACCTATGCATTACCCAACAACAGTTCTTCATTGGACACTTTACTAAAAGATATGGATGATGAAGTAGTGAAATTGCAAACTACCCTCATCTCTGAAACCGAATTCACCAAATTGCAAAACCAGTTTGAAAATCAATTTATTGGGAAAAACAGTAAAATGTTGGGCGTAGCAGAAAATCTTGCCAATGGGCATACCTTCTACAAAAACACCAATAATATCAACACCGAACTGGAAGAAATAAGAAAAATAACAAGACAGGATATTCAGGATGTAGCCAAAAAATACCTGAATAAAAACCAACGGACTGTTTTGTATTATTTGCCTAAAAAATAATTCAGTCGACGCTGTCATTTCCTTTAACTTATTTACACAGAAAAAATACCATAGATGAAAAAATTAATAATAGTTGCGTTGAGTGTTGTTTTATTACAGCATGGTTTTGCACAAATAAAAATAGACAGATCAAAAAAACCGTCAGCTGGTCCAGCTCCGGTGATTTCAATAAAAGACCCCGTAGTGTTCACACTCGCCAATGGCATGACGATATTGGTGGTGGAAAACCACAAATTACCCAAGGTGACCGCATCAATCAATATTGATGCAGGTCCCATTCTGGAAGGTAAAAAAGCTGGCTTGGTAGAACTAATGGGGCAAATGCTAGGCGAAGGAACTACCTCGATGCCCAAGGATAAATTTGATGAGGAAGTGGACCTGATTGGTGCAGAAGTAAGGCTTGGTGCTGGTGGTGGGTATGTTAGTTCCCTGACCAGATATTTTGAAAAAGCATTTAGATTAATGGCAGATGGTATCAAAAATCCTGCATTCCCCGAAGCATCCTTTGGAAAACTAAAATCCATGGCCATCACCGGGTTAAAATCAAATGAAAAAAGCACTGCAGCAATTTCAGCCAGGGTCAACCAAGCCCTCAGCTATGGTAAACAAACTGCAATGGGTGAATTTACAACCGAAGAAAGTGTAAAAGGCCTAACCATAGAGGATGTAAAAGAAGCTTATAAAGACTTTATCACTCCCTCCCGATCTTATTTAACATTTGTGGGGGATATCAGTCCGGATGCTGCCAAAGATATGGCTACCAAAGCATTTGGAAACTGGACAGGCAAAAAATTAACCCTTCCTGCCATTCCACTTGTTGAAAACCCGAAAAAAACTGAAATTGATTTTGTGGATGTGCCTACCGCCGTTCAAGGTGAATTAAGTATTGGTAATCTTATCTATAATCCAATGGGCAATAAAAACTATCATGCCTTATTGATAGCGAATCAAATTTTAGGTGGAGGGGCAGAAAGTAAACTATTTATGAACCTTAGAGAGAAACATGGCTTTACCTATGGGAGTTATTCAAGTATTGGTAGTGGCCGTTTTCAAAGCCAGTTTACTGCCAGTGCTGCCGTCCGTACCGACAAAGTAGATAGTGCAACCGCAGAGATTTTTAGGGAAATCCTGAATATGAGAGATGGGAAAATCACCCAGGAAGAATTGGATAATGCCAAGGCAAAATACAACGGTTCCTTTGCATTGGGGATGGAAGATCCTGCACGCACCGCTACCTATGCTTCTAATATCCTAATCAATAATTTGCCGAAAGACTTTTATAGAACCTTTCTCCAAAAAATAAACAGTGTAACCTTGAATGACCTCAAGACTGTAGCACAGGCTTATTTCAATGAAAGTAATTCGAGAATTGTGATTGTGGGCAATGGTTCCATCATCATTCCCAAATTAATGAGATTAGGCTATCCTGTCAAAAAATATGACCGGTATGCAGACCCAGTAGTAGAAAAGCCCATTGAGAAAAAAGTAAACGAAACCAATAAAAATAGCAATAGCATCTCAGCCTCAGAAATTGTTGAAAGCTATTTGAAAGCCATCGGCGGGAAAGAAGCCGTTAAAAAAATAAATACCATCTCCTCTGTTATCGGACTTGACATGATGGGCAGAACTTTTGAAGGTGTTGAGAAAAAAATGAACCCCAACCTACAGATAACTGAAATAAAAATGGGTGCTATGACTGTTATGAAATCCGTATTTGATGGAAAAGCGGGTTTCCAGCAACAAGGGCCACAAAAAAAGGATTTAACAGCCAAAGAAACCAAAGAGGCGTTGGATGAAAAAGGGGTCATTCCACAGTTGTATTACATCACCAATAATGAGTATAAAACTGATTATCTAGGAATAGGTAAAGTGGAAAATGATGATACGTACCGCTTAAAGGTGGTGATGCCTAGCGGAAGAACTTCTATTCAAGAATACGCCATTACAACTGGCTTATTGCTTAAAGAAGAAACTACTTCCGTTCAAGAAGATGCCAATATTCCAATGACCATTGAATATAAAAATTACATGAAATTCGGAACCTTACTACTACCAACGGAAGTAACCAGATCCCTAGGTGGTCAGGAGATTCCCTTGAAATACAAAGACATTAAATTAAACGAAGGGGTTACTGATGCAGATTTTAAATAACTACAATCATTGATTCAAAAAGCCCTCTTTCACAAGTTAGTTTTTTGAATCAATTCAATTTTTAATTGTTACCTTGGGAGAATTGCGGGTTAGTTGTAAACTCAGTATAGTATACCTTTTACGCTAAATTTATTCGGGTCAATTTGCCATTTTCAGCTATCCCGAATACACTGAACCATTGACTATAGAATACCTTTAACAAAAAAATAGGTATTAAATTCGTTCAATGCAACCTGAATCAATTTTATTTGCCATTAAACTATTACAACATGGAAGCTGCAAAACCCAAAATATTATTGTGTGAAGACGATACCAATCTAGGTATGGTGTTAAAAAACTATCTCGAACTAAATGATTACGAGGTAGTACTTGAAAGAGATGGCCGCCTAGGTCTTGCAGCTTTTCAAAGGGAAAAATTTGACATCTGTTTGCTCGATGTTATGATGCCTAATATGGATGGTTTTGCAGTGGCGGAGGAGATTCGAGATGTGAATCCCGATGTGCCCCTGTTTTTTCTCTCTGCCAAAACAATGAAGGATGACATTATACAGGGATATAAGCTAGGGGCAGATGACTATATTACGAAGCCTTTTGATAGCGATGTATTGCTATTGAAAATAAAAGCTATTTTAAAGCGCAATGAGGAAACTCACCGAGAGGAAGTAAATGCAGAATTTGATATGGGCAAATACCATTTTAATCCCCGCTTAAGGGAGCTAACCATTGATGGTAGGATAAGTGTACTTTCTCCAAAGGAAAATGAATTATTAAAAATGTTATGTGAGCATAAAAATGATTTATTAACAAGGGAAGCTGCACTTAAGAAAATCTGGGGCAGTGATACTTATTT
>CANJDY010000199.1 GCA_947472635.1 Chitinophagaceae bacterium | reverse complement strand
TTTGCCAAGTCGTAAGCAGGTTTGGATAAATTAGATTTTACAAAAGGATTCCTTAGTGCGACCTTATTCGTTGAATAAAGAGAAATACTTTTCCAAATACCCGTATTTCGATCTCGAATACCATCTTTAAAGGTAAAATCCCAGCCTACCGACATTAACATTGTTGTATTCAAGCCAATATTGCCATCACCCCCATTTCTATTTTCTCCCCTAGCTCTCCATGGTTTCACTTTGTTGGTACCCGGAATATCAACTGGATACACTTTAATAGCCAATGCATTTTCACCACCAATTTTGGCAAAGTCCGTGATATCAATATAATCCTGCACGAACATACCTGCCATATTGCCTACCATATTTCCATTCACCCAAATTTCGGCCCGATAATTAATACCATCCACCTGAAGCCAAATTACCTTATTGGTATCAGATAAGGGATCAGTGAATTTTGTTCTAAACCAATAAGTGTAAAAAGCTTGTCCTGCCGAAGCAATGTCAGGAATAAGATTACTAGACAACTTATTATTGATTCCATAATAAGGCTCTGGATAAACTTTATTGTACACCAAAGAATTAAGCACCGTTCCCGGAATTATTGCAGGCATCCAAGTTTTATCTAAAAAGGCAGTGCTGGAAATTTCTTCAGCCGAAGCATTTTCATCGCCAGCCTTTTTCATTGTCCATTCAAAGGAACCATTGTGTTCAAGCTTAGAATCTAAGTAAATTTTATTAGACTGACGAGCTTCATTATTGAACTGTGCAAAGCAGGTAGTACATAAGCAAAAGGGTAATAGAAGGAAGGAAATTATTTTCATGTAAATTTTTATTCAGATTTATTATTAGTAGCATTAATTATTTTTCGAACACCCACTTTCAGCGCCCAGCTGTCATATTCCTTTTCCATTTCTTCCACCCGGACAGGGAAATTACTAGCCAAATTATTTACCTCGGTTGGGTCTATGTCAAGGTTATATAATTCCCAACTTGGATCCTCCAAATCTTTAACCAGTTTCCAATTCCCCTTACGAATAGCCTTGTTTCCTTCATGTTCCCAGCAGTAGGTTTTAGGAGCTATTTTTTTTCCATTCCATAAATAACTTAAACTTTCACCAGGAAGATTATTAACAGGTATACCAGCCAATTCAAGTCCTGTAGGAAGTAAGTCTATCACATGACCGATACCTTCTTGGATTTTTTTTTGCGCCTTAATTTTTGCAGGCCATTGAATGATGCACGGAGTAATCATTCCTCCTTCATGCATGAATTTTTTATATTTTTTAAAAGGAGTATTTGAAACATTGGCCCAAGGGAAATCATACGTAACATAAGTGCCCCGTTCTCCAATTTGTTTGGTGCTATCATTCAATTTTCTACTTTCCATATTTTCAGCACAGCCACCATTGTCTGATATAAAAACAATCAGGGTATTTTCAAATTGATGGTTGGCTTTTAATTTATTAATTAGCCTGCCAATATTTTGGTCCATCCTGTCAATCATTGCAGCATACACGGCCATTTTTCTGACCCACTGTTTTTTATTAGTAACGGTTTCCCATGCAGGGATATCAGCAGGCTTTTCCGTTAATTGGTACCGCTTATCTACCAATCCGAGCTGGATCATTTTTTGGTACCGTTTTTTTCGGGTAACATCCCAACCCTGTGTATACAATTGCTCATATTTAGCTATATCAGATTCATAGGCATGTAAGGGAAAATGCGGTGCTGTATAAGCTAGGTACAAAAAAAATGGATTGTTGGCGTGTAGGTTCTTTTGGTCATCTAGGTATTGTATTGCGTGATCTGTAAAAGCATCCGTCATGTAAAAGCCTTCTGCTGGAGGAGTATATTCTTTATCGTCTAAAACAATGAACCGTTTGCCCTTTTCAGCAGGTATAATTTCATAATAACTGGAGGCGCCTGAAATCAATCCGAAATAGTGTTCAAACCCTCGGGTAAGAGGCCAGTGTTGACTTCTTTCACCTACATGCCATTTACCTGTCATATAGGTGTTATATCCAGCCTTTTTTAATTGCTCCGCAATAGTGGGGTAACGATTATCTAAAAAACCTTGATAGCTTCCTGGAATAATGGGTGCCTTTGCAAGCGTCACCATATCACCCATACCTACTGTATGAGGATATTGTCCTGTTAATAAAGAAGCCCGGGTGGGGCAGCAACGGGCATTGTTGTAAAAATTGCGCAACTTAATTCCATTATTAGCCAATTGATCAATATTGGGTGTGTTGATTTCACTTCCATAACAACCGATATCAGAATAACCCATGTCATCCACCAAAATATAAATAATATTTGGTCGCTGCTCAACATTGGTAGGTTTAGCTGCAGTAGCTAGCAATAAAAAAACACTTGCTAACAATAAAATTCCTGCTGAAATAAAATAGCTTACTAATTTTCTTCTTTTAAAAAGAGCAATAAAAATTGAATTCATAATAAACATTTATTATAACTTGATGATTTCTGAACCAGCTAATAAAAACGCTCCTGCACCATAGGCCTCCCAACTTTCTGCATTAAAATTACGCTGCGAACTTGCACCGATTGGTTGAACCCAGCCAACTTTACCTTCTTTTGTCAACAATGAGTTAAGACCTATCCATGCATTTTTTACAGCCGGTAAAAAAATCTTCCTATCCAAAATTTTGTGATTGACACCCCAGGCCAATGCATAACAATTAAAACCAGTTCCGCTCCCTTCCCCACCTGGATAAGCTGCCGGATCGAGCAAGCTAGTACGCCACAATCCATCCGGTTGCTGCAATGCCAATAAACTATTCGCCATTTCCTTATACAGTCGAAGATAAAATTTACGCCCTTCGTATTTTTTTGGCATTTCCTGTAAAAGCCTAACAAGTCCACCCATTACCCATCCATTTCCCCTAGACCAAAATAGTCGCTTACCATTGGCTTCTTTTCTTCCGGAGCCATTTGCATTCTGCAAATAGTTAGCATCCCTGGCAAAAAGGTGATCTTCTTGGTTGTATAAAAGCTGGTAAGTTTGAAAAAAAAGTGAATCACAAAGTACTTGGTAACTTCGGTCATGAAGGGTTTTGGCCAATTTTGCAAATACTGGTGGCGCCATAAAAAGAGCATCGCACCACCACCAAGTAAGTCCGTGATTTTTAATGGCCACCCCAGGTACCTGTTTTAATTTTTGCAAAGAATCTAGGGTGGGCTGTATCATCTTTTTATCTTTTCGAATACGATACAGATCGATATAAGTTTGGCTAATCGCATAATCATCAGCGTTATCGTACCGATGACCGGGCATCCAGTTGGTTCGTTCCCCCATTGCCATTAAAGAATCCATCAATACAGCAGACTGGGTAGTTTCATAGGCAGCAAAAACACCAGTATAGAATGCACCATTTGTCCAATCATATGCATGCTTGCCATTAGAATGAGTCATTTGCCAATCTGCTACCGTAAGCAAGGTTGCTTTAATGTAAGCTGGTGTAAATACATCTTTATTCTGAGCCGTTAGAGAATTTGTAAAAACGATTAACAGCATCAGTAAAAAAACTAATGGCCGATTTTTTAGTTGGACACACATTGAATTAAAATTAAATTACTTTACAATTAATTATGACTACATTTCAAAAGAATCAATTCACATTGCTATGCTAATTTTGACTACCTATTAATAGTTCCAAAAAAAATTAATGGAACTGTTTTCCTTTTGGAGCATTTTTTATTTTCTCCAATAATGCTGTCAGCTCTTTCACTTTTTCAGGATTTTGATTGTACACATTATTGTCTTCGTGGATATCAGTGTCTAGGTTGTACAATTGCCCAATAGGTTCGCCAGGCTGGGCCTTGACAAAAACTGGCGCAGTAAAACCTCCAGAGCCAAGTTGGGTAATTAATTTCCAAGAGCCTTTACGAATAGCATAAAAACCTTTTGAAGAAGAATGAACGACTGCTGGCTGGCCTTTTACATTGCTGGCTTTTCCAGTAAGTATCGGCAAAATTGAATAACTATCTTCTGTAATAAATTTGCCAGAATGATTGCCTACTAATTCTGAACAGGTAGCCACCAAATTAGCCAATGTAGTGGTTGCATTACTAACGCTGCCGGCTACAACTTTTCCAGGATAGCGAACAATAAAGGGCACCCTGTGGCCACCTTCAAATGCATCCCCTTTCATACCCCTGAACTGACCTGCTGCATGGTGGTTGAACTGTGCAACAAAATTTTCGCGCCAGTAAGGTCCATTATCACTTGAGAAAATCACCAGGGTGTTTTTAGAAAATCCCATACTATCCAATGTATGTAAAACTTGTCCAACTGCATCATCTACCATCTGAACATAATCTCCATATTCTCCAGCTTTTGATTTGCCTGCATATCCGGGTGTAGGTAACCATGGAGTATGGGGGGCTGGCATAGGGAAATAAAGAAAAAATGGATTTTTTGATCCCGCTTGTTGTTTGATAAATCCGTTGGCCTTATTGGTAAAAGTAGGAAGCACATTGTAAAAATCAAAAGAGGGTGACATTAATCCTTCTCTCCAAAAAGGCCCCGTATAACCTGACTCTAATTTATTCCCTTTTGTATAGCCGGTAGGTAATTCCGTTAATACATCATTTTCTAAATAACAATACGGTGCCATATCAAGTGATGCAGGCAGAATAAAAGAATAATCAAAACCTGCGGTATTAGGACCGCGGGCTACTGGTTTAGTGAAATCAATCTGTTCGGGAATCATATCATTTGAAATTCCATATAGATTGTCTTTGTTATATTCCGGCTTAATAGAATCTTTAAAAGCCGCTTTAGGAACCCAATCCAATCCGAGATGCCATTTACCTACTACACCAGTATGATAAGCACTTGTTTTTAACAAGGTAGCCACTGTTGGTAAATTATCTTCGATTAAGGTTCTGCTATATCCATGCAATACGCCAACGGGAAGTCTGCTGCGCCAAGGATATCTGCCCGTTAGCAATGAATAACGCGAAGGAGTACATACAGCCGAAGTAGTGTGTGCATCCGTGAAGCGCATCCCTTGGCTAGCTAACCCATCAATATGGGGGGTATTAATTTTCCCCTGAGGATTATTAATAGATACATCTCCATATCCTAAATCATCTGCTAAAATATAAACAATATTGGGTAAACTAGTAACTTGCTGTGCCCGCAAAATGGATGTTGAGAAAAGCAAAAAACTGCAAACCATCCAGCTGCTAAGTCGAAAGGAAGTAAAGCTTAGTATGTTAATAAAAGTTGAAGTTCTAGTAATCATTATTGAAATATTTTAAGTTGATCATTACAATTTGAGCAATCGAATTATTGTTTATTATATTGGGGGTTGTACTTTCCTTTTTGCTTAAAACCATCAAAAGAGCGCATTTTACCAAACCGTGGGTAGCTGTCGAATATATCCCCCGTACCTAGTATTCTTGGATCACCCTGAATGGTAAGTTGATGTTCCAATTCATTTTTTAATTTTTCACGAACAGGCTGAAGATTTGCGTCGGCAGAAAGGTTATGTAAACAAAAAGGATCTATTTGAATATTGTACAATTCCTCTTGGGTTCTTTTTTCAAAACTCAACTGAAATAGTTCAGG
>CANJDY010000198.1 GCA_947472635.1 Chitinophagaceae bacterium | reverse complement strand
TAGCAAGATCAGTGCAAGCCAGTTCATGGAGAAATTTGGTTTTTCTGCAGAGCAACAATTTACCCCACTGAGCAAACTAAGTGGTGGTGAAAAACGCAGACTGCATTTAATGAGTGTACTTTTTTTAAACCCCAATTTTCTGGTGCTCGATGAGCCTACCAATGATTTGGATTTACAAACCTTGCGTACCCTCGAAGAATTTTTAATGGAATACCCAGGCTGTATTCTCATCGTAAGTCACGACCGTTATTTTATGGACCGGATGGTAGATCATCTGTTTGCCTTTGAAGGCAATGGTGTGATAAGAGACTATCCTGGTAACTATACTCAATACAGAGAAGCCATCGCCAATGGCAGCCTAACCGACGACCGGCAGATTATGAAACAGGAGCCAAAATTGGCAGAGCCGGTGAAAGCAACTAGCTCCAATTCCAATGGACAAAAATTTTCCTTCAAAGAAAAAAGAGAATTGGAATTACTGGAAAAGGAAATGCCCGAATTACAAAAAGAAAAAGCTGCGCTAGAAATTAAAATGAATGAGGGCAATCCAGGTTTTGATGAACTACAAAAAGCCGCAGAACGCATCGGTAATATTGTGCAGTTATTAGATGAAAAAGAAATGCGGTGGCTAGAACTCAGTGAGAAGGCCTAAGATGAATTGGGTTGATTGAAAAGAATGAATTACCTTACTTACCAGTAATTAATCAGTCACCTGCAATGAACCAACGCTTCTACTCGCTCGATGTATTTAGAGGTGCTACTGTAGCACTCATGATATTGGTAAATAATCCTGGCAGCTGGGGTCATATGTATGCTCCATTAAAACATGCTCCCTGGCATGGTATTACCCCAACCGATTTGGTTTTTCCCTTTTTTTTATTCGCTGTTGGTAATGCCATGGCCTTCGTATTGCCTAAATTGGAAGCAGCGGGTGAAACTGCCTTCTGGAAAAAAATTTTAAAAAGAACTTTGCTAATTTTTATAATAGGCTTACTATTGAATTGGTTCCCTTTTATCAAATGGGATAACGGAGAGATTGTAACTAAGCCATGGGCCTTTATTACTGCGGACGGAAAAGCATCAGGGGTGCGCATCTTTGGCGTACTACAACGCATTGCCCTTTGCTACTTTTTTGCATCGATTATTGCACATTATTGCAAACAAAAAGGGGCTTTTATAGTAAGTGCATTTATATTATTAGCCTATTGGTTTGTATGCATTGCTGCCAACCCCGCAGACCCTTTCAGCCTTTCGGGTTGGTTTGGAACCAAGATAGATTTGGCATTGGTGGGAGAGGCACATATCTACAAAGGAGAAGGTGCTCTCTTTGATCCCGAAGGATTAATGAGTATACCCGCAGCAATCGTACAGGTAATATTTGGATGGCTAGTAGGTAGCTATATAATACAAAAAGGTAAAACCCAAGAGATGGTCAATGGTCTTTTCGTAGCCGGTGCTGTATTAGTTTTTACAGGCTATTGCTGGGATATGGTATTTCCTATCAACAAAAAAATATGGACTAGTAGTTATACCATTTATACTTCAGGGCTAGCACTGATTATAATGGCAGTAATGATTTATACAATTGAGTTCAAGGAATGGAAAGGTAGATGGAGCAGCTTTTTTGATGTTTTTGGTAAAAATGCCCTGTTCATTTTTGTATTGAGTGGTGCATTGCCAAGGTTACTGGCACTGATTCAAATTCCAGGTAAGATGGGCATTGATGGGAAACAAACCTTTCTTACTCCTTTTGGCTGGTTTTATGAGCAGGTTTGCAAACCTATTTTTCCATCAGTGCCCAATGCAGGCTCATTGATATATGCGCTTTGTTTTATTACAATGATGTGGTTTTTTGCATGGTTGCTGGACAAAAAGAAAATTTACATTAAGGTGTAATGGCTATCTCCCTAGTTCCATCGGAAGTAGCAACAATATAAGCTTCCGCATTGATAGCAAATAGCTCCTGGTATGCAAGAATAGTTTGACCAATAAAATCGTCCACTCCATCCTCTTCCACTATATTTATGGTACAACCACCAAAGCCGCCGCCCATCAACCTTGAACCAATTACAGCAGGGTATTGCTTTGCCTGATCTACCAAAAAATCCAATTCAGCACAACTTACTTCATATAATTTACTCAAGCCCTCATGGGTTGCATACATCAAATTTCCAAAGGCTTTCATATCATTTAACTGCAATAATGCGGCAGCTTTTTTGGTACGTCCAATTTCTTCTACCACATATTTGCAACAATTATATACTTCTACTGGCATACGGCTTCTTCCGATTTCCATTTCATCTACTGTGGCAATATCGCGGAATGATTGAATAGGAAGCAATGATCGTAAAATGGTAAGTCCTTGTTCACATCGTTGTCTGCGGAGGTTGTATTCACCTGCCGCAAGGGAATGCTGCACCTTAGAATTGATCAACACAATTTTATACCCCTCCTTCAATAATGGAAAATACTCATGCTGCAAACTTTTACAATCCAACAGCATCACGTGATCTTTTTTTCCCAACATGTTGGCAAACTGGTCCATAATGCCGCATTGTACATTGGGAAAATTATGTTCTGCCCTTTGACAAAGCAATGCTAGCTCTACCCTATTGAGCCCTATAGCAAACATTTCATTCAATGCAAATGCCAATCCTCCTTCTACCGCTGCGGAGGAACTCATGCCAGAACCTCGGGGAATGTCACCTCCAAAAACACAGTTGAAACCACGGATGCTACTGCCGAGCAAACTTATTTCGTTTACAATACTAAGTACATAGTTTCGCCAGTTATTATTGTTTTTGATGTCATGTATTGAAACTATATACTGCTCGTCAAAATCAAGTGCATAAAAATGGATAGTGTCCGTATGGTTTTCAGCGATGGCATAGTAAATCCCTTTGTCGACAGCGGCAGGCATTACAAAACCATCGTTATAATCGATATGTTCACCAATAAGGTTGATTCGTCCGGGAGAAAAATATAATTTGGGAGATTCTGGAAAAATTTCGGAAAAATTTTTTACGACCAATTCGGCAAATGGATTCATTACAATATTTGAGAAGTAAAATTATAAGTACAAAATTAATACATTAACCAAAAAAAGCAGTAAAAAAAACGATTAACTTATCACAAGTATTTTAGCAACTACCTCACCCCTTTTCCTTCCCTAATTTTTTGCAACAAGCTATTTAATTCATTTACTATTAGTGGGTATTTTTCAGCAAGGTTATTTTTTTCACCAATATCATTTTTCAGGTCATACAATTGTGGCTGTTGATTATTTCCCAGCTGAGTATTTGTATGCAAATTCATAGCAAGCCGATTATTTGCTTCAATGTACTTCCATTTATCTTTTACTAGGGCAGTTGACAACAATCCCTGTTCTACCAGAACCGTTCTTCCTTTTGGAGATTTACCCAACAAAGCATTGAGCATATCTTCACTATCCATTGCATCCCCACTAGGCAATTTTATTTTTAGCAGGTTTGCGAATGAAGAAAGCAAATCCACCTGGCATATCATAGCGTCGGAAACACCAGGTTTAATTTTCTCGGGCCAACTAACAATCCAAGGGACACGAGTACCTGCTTCAAAAAGGCTGCTCTTGCCCCCACGCAATACGCCAGCTGGCGTATGTCCATTTAGTTTTGTAACCGCCTCATCCTGGTATCCATCATCCAATACGGGACCATTATCACTACTGAAAATAACTAAGGTGTTTTTTACAATTCCCAGATAATCCAACTGTTTCATAATTTCGCCCACGGTCCAATCCAATTGCAAAATAGCATCCCCCCGATAACCCAACTTACTTTTTCCCTTAAACATCGTGGAGGGCATCCTGGGTACATGCGGTTCGGTTAACGCATAATAAAGAAAAAATGGTTGTTTTTTTTGGGCCTCAATAAATTCTTTCGCCTTTGCTAAAAATGTAAGGGGCATTTCTTCATCAGACCATCTTGCTTTATTACCCCCGCTCATAAATCCTATGCGACCAATGCCATTTACAATCGTATTGTCATGGCCCTGTCCAGGAGAAGCCTTCATTTTAAGTAATTCAGGATGATCTTTTCCGGTGGGATCATTACCCACTTTTTTTGTATAATCAACTTCAATAGGGTCAGTAGGATCTAATCCAACCACTTGTTGATTTTCTATAAAAATAGTAGGTACGCGATCTGCGGTAGCAGGGAAAATGAACGAGTAATCAAATCCTACTTCAAGGGGACCTGGCTTTATTATGGCATTCCATTCTTTTGCTATGGTGTTGCCCAAGCCCAAATGCCATTTCCCTACAACAGCGGTTGTGTAGCCGGCCTTTTGAAAAAGGGATGGCAAAGTCATTTGGTCGGTAGGAATAATCAGTGCCGCATCGCCTGGTAAAATACCTGTGCCTTTTTTTCGCCAGGGATACTGTCCCGTCATTAAAGCATAGCGGGAAGGTGAACAGGTGCCAGAGGTGGAATGGGCATTGGTAAAGCGTATACCCCTACTAGCCAGCTTATCTAAGTTAGGCGTACTAATCTTGGTAGCACCATAACAGCTTGCATCGCCATACCCCAAATCATCTGCCAAAATGAAGATAACATTGGGCTTTTGCTGTGCATCAACAAGTACGTTTGAAAGCAATGCGATGATAAATAGGCATATTTTATTCATGATTCAATTATTTAATTTCAGGCTATAAAAAGTTGCTTCAAAAAAGCAACAGCTATTGGCCTACTGTGAAATATCATTGTACTATTTTGCAGAAAATTTAGGATCAACAAATTCCCATTCTTTTATATGGGCCGACTGGTGCTCTCTTTTCATAATTACTTCCATTTGTTGAACCAATGCTGGATGCTTTGCAGCAACATCATTGGTTTCATTGGTGTCTGTTGCAAGATTATAGATTTCCCAGGAAGCATTTCTATCCTTTTTCATATTACTTTTCACCCCCTTCCAATCCCCGATACGAATGGCTACCTGGCCTGTTTTTTCCGGAAATTCGAAATAAAGAAAGTCGTGTTTTTTTTGATTTTTTTCTTTGCCCATCAGAGTGGGTAAAAATGAAATCCCATCATTGGGCCTTGCCTTTACACCAGTTATCTCGGAAAGAGTTGCCATTACATCAAACTGAACAGATACATGATCGGTAACTTTGCCAGCAGGAATTTTTCCAGGCCAGCGGGCAATCATTGGCTCCCGAATTCCTCCTTCATACAGATCTTGCTTTCTTCCTCTTAATCCAGCCACACTATTAAAGAAATTGGTATCGGTACCGCCCACATCAAAAGTAGCACCATTGTCGCTCGAAAATAACACCATCGTATTTGAGTCGAGCCCCAATTCTTTCAGCAGCTTCATCACACTACCTACCTGCTTATCCAAATAGGTAATCATTGCCGCATAAGTAGACAAAGGATAAAGTGTGGAGGCGTAGCCTCTCTCACCCCGATATGGTTTTTCATCAAATTTACCCCTGTACTCATTCACCGCCTCATCGGGTGCCTGCAGTGATACATGTGGGGCCGTATAGGGCAAGTACAAAAAGAAGGGCTTGTTTTTATTTTGTCGGATAAATGCCAGCGTTTTCTCAGCCATCTTAGTAAGTGAATAATCCT
>CANJDY010000197.1 GCA_947472635.1 Chitinophagaceae bacterium | reverse complement strand
CTTATTTTTGCACACGCAAATAGCATATTATGGAATACGAAGTAATCGACAATAAACACAAGGATTTCGCTCATAATTGGGTGTCTTCCTCCCGCTTTCTTTGGTTTTGCCAGATTTTTTTGGTGGTAGCATTTATTTTGGGAAGTTGCATGGGGATGTATAGCCATCGGTATAAAGGGAAACCGGAAGTAACTGTTCCCGAAAATACTTTATACAATCCGCAGTACAAATAAAAGTTTTGTATTGTCGTTACAATCCCTATTTTTGCAATCCGCAATAAAAAAAGATCTTATTATTCAAGCGAAAGTAGCTCATTTGGTAGAGCACGACCTTGCCAAGGTCGGGGTGGCCGGTTCGAGCCCGGTCTTTCGCTCCAAACTAATCCCGATTCGTCGGGATTTTTTTTCTACCGTCGGCCTTGCCGATTTTGTTACACTCGGGTGGTGGAATTGGTAGACACGCAGGACTTAAAATCCTGTTCGCTGTAAGGCGAGTGACGGTTCAATTCCGTTCCCGAGTACGTTAAAAAAAGAATGCCTTGCAAATTTTTTGTTTGTAAGGCATTTTCATTGGTGGCCCATTGTCAACTATACAGTTTTCAGTCAAAACCTTCCCCCAAAAACTCCAGCTAATAGTATAGTGTATTGATTCAATTGCATCGATTGTATGGAAGGAATCAAATTTGCCCAAATGACTTACTGTCATATCATGAACGGTTACATCTATTTCGCATTGGCGATGTTAGGGGGTGGCGGGCCGAGATGACATCTTTTTTTTGGGAGATGTCATCTCCCAAAAAAAAGATGTCATCTCGTAAAACGATTGATTAAAAGGCTTTTACGGAAGGTTGCCTAGGCCTGTCTAGCGTTTTGGGGCGGAATGATGACTAACTAATGCGCAACCTACAAAGTCCTGCGACTATGTTATAATAAAAAAGGAGCCAATTCGTTGGCTCCTTTTTTTGTACCCGTATTCCGGTGAAAGATAAAATTGATAGCCCTCATTGTTAAGGAAGTTTTTCTGTTTTGATTTTCTTCCTTGATTGGAAATAATTGATTGAAAGCACGGTGATAATAATGAGTAGCCCAAAAAACTCCCTACTTTCCTCCACCCAAGGTTTTTCAGCTTTCATCGTTTCGGCAATATTTTCAGCATGGTGCAGATTCATCCAATCTAGCAAACCATTGGGGTCAAAAATTTTATAGATAGCATAACCAGTAAAAAAGACAATACCTACCAGCGTTGCAATTGGATGAAAAGCCCCTTTCGATGCTTTCCAGCAGAGGAAGGCAGCAAATAGATAAATGGGTATCCATAAATAGGGATCTGGGTCATTGTATTGCAGTGCAGCAAACAACACAAACGTAAGGCAGAAAAACAGGTTGGCTATTTTCATTTTTTTATTTATTATCGTCAAGTGAATTAATCCAGGTAGCAATTTTTCGTGCATCCGATGCAGAAACCTGTGTCATGGGTGCCATTGGTGTTGAATAATCGGGCCAGTTTTTAGGCTGTGGATTTTTTATCAGCTGCATTATTTTCTCAACAGAGTAATTTCTTTTTGCAACATCAATGAATCCCGGACCCACCTGCCTTTTTTCGGGATTGTGGCAGGCCACACAAGTATTTTTGATTAGCAAGGGTTGAATGTCTTCATAGGTTAATTTGCCCTTAGTAGGCTTGGCAGTGATGGCTACCTCCTTTGCCGTATTTGTGGTACTTACCTCCTTCATTGATAAGGAAGCGCCATCTGGAATATTATTGAGTGTATAATAACCGGTAGGATGAACCAATGAAAAGGAGTTCTCTTGTTCGCGAATTCCATCCAAGGTTATTTTATGAATGTAATATTTACGAAGGCCTCCTACGACAATGCGCACCGTCAAGCCATCTTCTGAAACTTTCACCCCCTTTACTGGGCATTTCTGAATATTTTGTGTAGGACTTCCATAAACAGGCTGGTATTTATAAATGAAACTTTCTACCGCATAGGCCGAAAGGTTAGCTGCTTTTTTCTTATCCACCGGTTTGGTAAATTCTATTTCAAAACCGTCGGGCATTGCTTTTACGGTTTTCATTTCAAATGGCAGGAGCGTATTCCAAGAAAGGCGTTGTAAGCCTTCTCTGGCATCGCCTGCAGAACCCCATCCACGATTGGTTTCGCCCACAAACAGAGTGCCATCATTGGCCCAACTCATCCGTAAAACGCCTGATTGAAAACCACTTCTGAAATCCCAAGCGCATCCTTGTAATTCACCCTTTACTGTTTCCATGAAGACTCGAGAAATTTTACTTTCCCCCTGGTCACCAACCAATAATTGTTCTTCAAATGGACCAAAAACACCTTTGGGTATTTTCACAATCTCCGAATTGGAAACTCCCAAAATTCCATGGGGCAACCAAACGGCGGGTAACTGTAATTGCGGAACATCTTTTTTTATTTCAAACAATGTTTTAAATTTTTCATTTTCAACATTTTCTGGTTTTTCCCGTTTGCCTTTCGTATCAAATTCGATCCGTGGATTTATTTTGCTAAAGATATCTTGTTGCGTAAGTTGTAAAGGAGAGTTGGGCAAATTGGTCCATACCAAACCACCCGGATTGCCTAAAAAAGCACCCTTTTTGATGGGCATAATACTGCCTGATCCAACCCAGTCGCCTTGGTTATCGGTGTAAAACAATTGGTCATCGATCATGCTGATACCGCAGGGGGAGCGAAGTCCGGTTGCCCAGGGTTCCATCTTTCCATCCTCAAAAATATGAAGCGCCCATCCTCTCCAAGGAACAAAGCTGCTTCCTGACCACCAAGCGTCTCCAAAAGCAAGGTTAAGGGTTACATAGAAAGACCCATCGGCCGCTATTTTAGGGCCATAACTGTACTCATGGTAATTACCAGAAAGCGGCCAAGAATAAATGGTTTCATATATATCTGCTTTGCCGTCCATATTGGAGTCGTAAAGCCTGGTAAGTTCACCGCGTTGGGCAACATAAAGCGATCCGTTTTTGTAAGCAACTCCTAGTGCTTCGTGTAAGCCGGAAGCAAATTTTCTGAAAAAAGGCTTCGTGCTAGTGGGGTTTTCAACAATAAAAACATCCCCCCGTCGGGTACTTATAGCAAGATTACCATCTGGCATGGTGCAAAGGCCGCCAACTTCCAGAATGGTTCCTTCAGGAGCTCGTAATTTATTGATCTTGAAAAAATCTTCTTCCTTGGCTGATTCTTGTGCAATAACATGCGCTTGCATATAAAAAACTGCTGCCAAAGTAACTAGGAAATATTTAGCAAGCATCGTTGAAATATTGAATGGATATGATTTCATAAAAATGGGTAATTTAAAAAAGAATAGAATAGGTGAGTGAAGATTGAATAGGAACGAGCAGTTCTTTTTGCCCCTTCTGTTCCCGTATCAGTGGTTTTGCGTTACCTGCATCGTCAATTTTAATATAATAAGCATGATCGTCTATGAGGTAAAACCCGGTTGATAGTTCTTCAATTTTGGTTGCAGTTGCCAAGTGAACATAAAGGTTGGCAACGCTATTTTTGAGTTGTATGGCACGCTGAATCCCCTGTCTATTTTCCAGTACCCTGGTTATATCGGTTACGGTTGATCCATACATTTTGTAGGTAAAGGAAGGTCTGTTGGTTTCGTCCAGCACATACCCTTTGGGCTGAAACCCAGTACCAGCGGTATCTGAATTCCAAGCCGTATTTGTATTGGCTAGCTGGTTAAGTGCAAAGGAAGGAGCTCCAAAATACTGAACAGCACCCAGTGGTTTCGACGACCCATCGCCTCTGCCTATCCACATAGGAGTAGCATCCAAAAAATCGCCCCTCCAAGCTTGTACAACCATTCCATTGTCCATATCAAAAGTGTAATGAATTTTTTCGGGACTACCTACATTGACAGCATGTACCACTCTTTTCCCCACCGGTAGGTCTATAAAACTCCGCAATACTATATTTTCCTTCGCATCTATCAGTACAGGATCTCCTTGAGGACTATTTGCTACTGAACTGGGATCACTGATTACAAAATCTCTAATTCCAAGTCCATTCATCCTAAGGATCAATGAGGGGGTTTCAGAAGCAAAATATTTTGAAAAAATCAACTCGAAAGGGAGTTCACCTTTTTGTAAATGAATGGTGGCATTACCATTTTTTCTTTCGTAAGGGTAAAGGAAGGAATGGTTAATGCTAATTGAAACGGGGCCTCCTTTAGCGTTAAGGTCAAAGTTATATTCTCCAGTTTCATGGATAGTAAGTGTACCTGTATAACGCAGTAGATAATTATTTTTGGGTATTCCTTCCAAATTAACAGTTAGGAGAGGAGCACTCTTTTGTAGAAAAGGTTTCAAAGTTGCCAGAGTAGGTTCATTTTCGAACTTTCCTTTATAGGCACTAAAACTAAGCCCCGATAAAGTTGGCTTTGGATGATTGAAATCTGTAATCACAATATTTCTAAATGCTACCTGTCCATGATCACCTTGTATGCGCAGCGCATCCTCTGCCACTTCTTTTTTGGAAATAGCACCTGCAGTGGGGCCGGAGAGTTCAATGTTTTCTTGAATCAGTACACCATTCAATTCAACCCTTACTATTTTAGCATTCTTGGTTTTGATGCCATTTACAAAACGGGGGGCTTGAAAGGAGATTTTAAAATGCTGCCATAAGCCGGGTGCCTTGGATGCATTTTGTCTGGGAGCACGTCCGTCAAAAACTGTTTGTCCCACTGGTCTTTTGCCGTCAATTCTTTCGTAAATGCCTCCCATATCTGAAGAGCGGGGGTTCAAAACTCCCCAACTGTCCAGCAATTGGAGTTCATACCTGCCCTGAAGATAAATGCCAGAGTTGGACTCCTTGGCCATCAGGCAATCGAGTTCAATATCCACATCTCCATGTTTGAAATTGGTAAACAAGTCCTTGCGGGCACTTGAATCTGGAAGGTTTACCAATACGCCTACTCCCGGAGTAAAATGAAGCGAATGACTTTTATTAATATCTGCTTGAACATCACCGGCAATATGCCAGTTGGCCCCTGCATTATCAAAATCTTGTAAGGAGTTGAGGTTAATTTTGATTTGTGCCGAAAGCAATTGACAGCAAAACAATGCTAGAAGCAGGTGAATTGTTTTTACTACAGTTCTTAACTGATTTGGAGGATACATCATAAGAAAGATTTAAAATCGTTTTTTGTGTTTAATTATTTAAGAAGGAAGCTTTAAGTTATTGAACGCTTCATTTCTGAAGAGAATGTAATCAGCAATCCCATGAAATTAGACCGGCCTTTTAAAAAAAAGGCCGTGTTGAAAATTGAAGCTATCATTTTTTTTTAAATAATTAAAATAAATGTGATTTTATACAGTGGATCAGCCTCAGTTGGCAGGTCGATACCAATTTGGAGTGAAATAAAAAAAGCAGCGTAAGGTATGGTTCTTGTCGTATTGGTATCCTGAGGATTTTTGCTGAACGATCATCATATAGCCTGCATCCATCGAAAGGGATTTGCTGAGGGTTTGTTTGATACCAAAAAAAATCCTGTTTTGATCAAATGTATTGAGCACAATTTCTTTTCCACATTGAATCATTAGCTCATCTGAAATAAGGAGGGAG
>CANJDY010000196.1 GCA_947472635.1 Chitinophagaceae bacterium | reverse complement strand
CTGTCCTAATTTTATTGTATTAAATTTTCGTTACTAAAATAGAATAATTTTGTCCTTTCCCTAAAATGTAGGAAATTTACGGCATTCATTCCAGTTCAAGTTACTATCTGTAATTGATTCTGATGCGGTATACGTATTTGATCACCCTACATTTAAAAGCAACTACAAATAATTACTTGCCTTTCTGAAGGTTCCCTACTAAATGAATTATTTGCACCTGTGTTCTTTCAAAAAGTTACAAGTGTATCAAAATGCTGCTCGTACTACCGTATAGATAAAAATAAAAGATGCTTACCCGATTTACCGATACATTGTTTCAACTTATTCAAACCCTTGAAAAGGCAGAAAAACGCAATTTTAAGCTTTTTATTAAAAGAAGTTCCGGTAATGAAAATTTAAAAATCATTGAATTATTCGATGCGCTTGATAAGCTACATGAATATGATGAAGCCATTTTACTTAAAAAACTTTCTTCCATCCGGAAGCCTCAATTGTCCAATATAAAAGTACATCTCTATAAACAGTTGCTAGCCAGCCTTAGAATTTTGAAAAGTACCGACAGTATTGATATGCAGCTCAATGAGCAATTGGATCATGCTCGGATTCTTTATAATAAAGGGTTGTATTTGCAGAGTCTGAAAATATTGGAAAAATTAAAGGAGACTGCCAAACAGCACAATAAATTTAATTTTTTAACACAAGTAATTTCCTGGGAAAAGAAAATTGAGACATTGCATATTTCTAGAACCATGCAGGATAGGGGGGAGTTATTGTCTTTAGAAGCAGTAGAGGTTAATCGAAGGGTGGATATGGTTACTAAACTGTCCAATTTGGCGCTGCAACTGTATAGTTGGTATATTAAAAATGGCCATGCCCGTAATGAAAAGGATGAAATGGGGGTAAAAAAATTTTTAAAAAGCAATCTTCCTGCAACTGCGCATGAGCAAACGGGGTTTTATGAAAGAATGTATTTGTATCAGAGCTACTGTTGGTATGCATTCATTCGCCAGGATTTTTTAATGTATTACCGGTATGCTCAAAAATGGGTTGATATTTTTCATGAACAGCCTTTGATGATTCGAGTTGAAACTGGGTACTATATCAAGGGGCTTCATAATTTACTCAATGCACATTTTGATTTGAGAAATTATCAGAAATTTGAAATTGACCTGCAGCATTTTAAGAAATTTGCGAAAACTTCGGTTGCTGACCAGCACGACAACCATCGGATACAAACCTTTGTATACATTAGCAGTGCCCAGATTAATCAGCATTTTATGTTGGGGACTTTTGCTGAGGGCTTGAAGGAAGTACCTCTAATTGAAGCGAAATTGAAGGAATATACCCATTTCCTAGATAGTCATCGGCTATTGGTGTTCAATTATAAGATTGCCTCTTTATATTTTGGTAATGGCGATTTTGATATTTCCATTGATTATCTCCAAAAAATCATCAATGGTAGCGATTCCATTCGCAATGATCTACAGTGCTATGCAAGGTTGATGCATTTGATGGCGCATTATGAATTAGGAAATTTTGAAATCATCGACTCGCTTATCCGATCGGTTTATCGCTTTATGTCGAAGAAAGAAAACCTAACTATTGTGGAAGAGGAGATGTTTAAGTTTTTGCGGAATTCCTTTCATGTGCATCGCCAAAAATTAAAGCCAGAGTTACAAAAATTACTGGTCAGTCTGAAAAAATTGGAAAAAAATCGCTTTCAAACCCGTTCTTTTGCCTATCTCGATATTATATCCTGGGTAGAAAGTAAAGTGTTGGATAAGCCAATGAGTTCGGTTATCAATGAAAAGTACCTCCAACAGAAAAAAAGAATTTACTAGTTCGAAAGTTTATCCCCTTGCTTTGTAAGCCCCTCTCTTTTGTTGAAATGCTAGCCTTTCTACTATCCTGCCGCTAAAAATAGGCTGTTTAATTATTTAAGCAATATTTTTGCTTTCTAATACCAATCATTTGAGCGCTACCGTATTTTTTATAACACCTCCTTTTACCCAGCTAAATACCCCTTATCCGGCGACAGCCTATCTAAAGGGGTTTTTGAATACAAAGGGCGTTTCTTCTTTTCAGTCCGATCTTGGCATCGAGGTAATGCTAGCCATCTTTTCAAAGCAAGGATTGGTTGATTTGTTTGAATCTATTGCTCAAAATTCAGAAGCGAACTGGTCGGGAAATGCGGTTAGGATGATATCCCTTCAAAATGATTACCTCCATTCAATTGATGCAATCATTCTTTTTTTGCAAGGAAAAAATCCAACCATGGCTCATTTAATTGCCAAGAGAAATTACCTTCCGGAAGCTAGTCGGTTTGATCAGTTGGATGATTTGGTTTGGGCATTTGGAAGTATGGGGATACAAGACAGAGCCAAACACTTAGCTACCATGTACCTAGAAGATTTATCGGATCTAATTAAAGAATGTGTAGACCCCCATTTTGGCTTTAGTAGATACGCAGAAAGGCTGGGTAGGTCAGCCAATAGCTTTGATGAATTATATATTGCCTTGCAGCAGCCAAATACTTATATCGATGAACTGCTGTTAAAAATTTTGAAAGCAAGGATTGAAACAGTTCATCCTTTATTGGTGGCTATTTCAGTCCCTTTTCCGGGAAATCTATATGCTTCCTTACGTTGTGCGCAGTGGATTAGAAAAAATCACCCTTCCATAAAAGTGGCGATGGGAGGAGGTTTTGCCAATACAGAATTGCGTTCCTTATCAGATGTTCGTGTTTTCGAATTTTTTGATTTCATCACCCTTGATGATGGAGAAGCACCGGTTGAAAATTTAATCTTGTATTTAGAAGAAAAAATTCCCATTACAGCATTGAAAAGGTGTTTTGCGATGGTGGATGGAAAACTTTTATTTATCAACAATGCCGCCTGTACAGATTACAAACAGGGGCAGATAGGGACACCGGATTACAGTGATTTTTTACTCGATCAATATATCTCTGCCATTGAGATTATTAACCCAATGCATAGCCTTTGGAGTAACGGCAGATGGAATAAACTAACGATGGCACATGGCTGCTATTGGGGTAAATGTACCTTTTGTGATATCTCGCTTGATTATATAAAATTATATGAACCCATTACTGCATCACTGCTTTGTGACCGCATTGAGGAAATGATAACTCAAACAGGTGAGAACGGTTTTCATTTTGTAGATGAGGCCGCTCCTCCCGCTTTGATGCGAGCGCTGGCATTGGAAATCATTAAAAGGAAGTTAATCGTAATCTGGTGGACCAATATTCGTTTTGAAAAAAGTTTTACCCGCGACCTTTGCCTACTATTAAAAGCTTCCGGTTGTATTGGCGTATCGGGTGGATTGGAAGTGGCTTCTGACCGATTATTGGAATTGATCCAAAAAGGCATCACTGTAAAACAGGTTGCGGTTGTAAATAAAAATTTTACAGATGCTGGTATCATGGTGCATGCATATTTGATGTATGGTTTTCCTACTCAAACTGTTCAGGAGACCATTGATTCCTTGGAAATGGTGAGACAGTTATTTGAAGCAGGTATTTTACAGTCTGGTTTCTGGCATCAATTTGCTATGACCGCCCATAGTCCGGTAGGACTGGATCCAGAAAGGTATAAGGTGAAAAAGCTAACTACTGCTGTAGGGACTTTCGCCAACAATGATATTGTACATTCAGATCCAACAGGAGCCGATCATGATAGTTTTAGCTTTGGTTTGAAAAAATCATTGCTTAATTATATGCATGGTGCCTGTTTGGATCATCCCCTCCAAAAATGGTTTGATTTTAATGTGCCCAAAACAACCGTTCCCAAAGATTACATTGCCCAAACATTGCAAGAAGTGGATTTGACTTCCATTAAGCCGACTGCCAAAATTGTTTTCTTAGGTAATCAGCCCATTGTAGAATCCTATACCAAATCAAAAAAAGGAAGTCAGTGGGAAATGAGTTCCTTGACATTTCAGGGGAAGCGCGAAACCTTTACCATTAAGGTAAATAAAGAACAGGGGCAGTGGTTGGCAGCAATGCTTAAGCAGTTATCCATCGATGGAATCAAATCCTATACTTTCCAAGCGGTAAAAGATGACTATGAATCTGCAGGGCTTACCAATTTTGAATTGTTTTGGGATAATAAGCCGGTCAACCAGTTGTTTAAAATGGGGTTGTTACAATTGTAATAAGTAATTAAAATCCTCTTGATATTCAATTTCTTGCTTGAAAATTTTTGTAACAAGTGCTATTAGGGGTGTAGGATTTAGCTCGTTATTGTTGCCTTAATTCATCCTCAATAACTTCATTAAAAGTTTGTTCATTGTCCAATATCCATTCGGGTAAGGGGGTTTTTATTATTTTCCAGTTATTTTCAATTTTTTGAATAGTGAAAAATACTCTAGTGTCACGTTCGTCAACAACGTCAACTGTAAACATGCCTTCCTTATTGTCATTAATTTTCCGAAAATTAAATTCTTTCAACCGTCCATTGGCCTTGATGAGCTTGGAAAACTGTATATTTTTAGTGAATGTTATCTGCATAGGGGGTAATTTTTTTGCAAAAGTATAGCAATAACCATACAGTATTTTCGAAAATGGTCATTTCTACCTATTTAATTTGTTATTAAAATTATAAATCACTGGTTTAACTGATATTGAAGAGGGGTAGAGGCGATACTGCAACTTTTTTGGCTTTTGAATCCTCTCAATCCAAGCCTAGCTTAAATTAATAATAAATATAAATAAAATTTAATATAAAGAGTAAAGTATTTTATCCATTGCTTGTTTCAGTATAACTTAAATGATACTTAAGTAAAGCCGGTTTTTGATTGGTTCGTTCAGAAATATCCCTTATTTTTGAAACATGACAACAGAACATTTGAAGGATATGAGAGACCGTGTGTTGGTCTTGAGGAGGTTTCTTTGACGTCGCTAACAGAGAAATAAAAATAAATAACGACAAGCAACTCTCGCTTTCACCGGGTTTCTGGGATGATAATGTCCGGGCTACAGCCATTTTAAAAGAAACTAAAGTCAACGAATATTGGGTTAATATGTACCATGAAGCGTTGTCGCTGGTAGAAGATTTTGCTGTGCTATTCGAATTTTGGAAAGAAGGGGAAGCGACCGAAGAGGAGGTGAAGGAAGCATTTAACTTGGCAAATACAACCATTGATGAGGCGGAGTTTAAAAGCACCCTCAATGAGCCAACGGACGCTTTACCAGCCGTTTTACAAATTAATAGTGGAGCTGGTGGAACAGAGAGCCAGGATTGGGCTGAAATGCTTGCAAGAATGTACCGTATGTATGGTGAAAAGCAAGGTTGGACAGTAACTGAGCTGGATTGGCAATGGGGGGATGGTGCTGGTATTAAAACCTGTACCTTCCAATTTGACGGCCCCTTTTCTTATGGATTTTTAAAGGCAGAAAGTGGAGTTCATCGGCTCGTTCGAATTAGCCCATTCGACAGTAATGCTAGGAGGCATACCTCCTTTGCAAGTGTATATGTTTATCCCTTAATTGATGATACTATTGAGATTGCAGTTAATCCAGCCGATGTGGATTGGGCATTTTTTAGAAGTGGAGGTAGTGGTGGCCAGAATGTAAATAAGGTAGAAACGGCTGTTCGCCTTACCCAT
>CANJDY010000195.1 GCA_947472635.1 Chitinophagaceae bacterium | reverse complement strand
TTAGCCAGACTTTGTTTGGCACCTGTGGAAGTAACAATATTCTCTGGTTTATAATCGAGGTTATTATCCCGTTTCAACTTGGCACATACTGCTTCGCGCAAATCTAAGTAACCTGCTACAGGGGTATAATGACTAAAATTGTCATCAATAGCCTTGATAGCTGCATCCTTAATGTGTTGGGGGGTATCAAAATCGGGCTCACCAAGGCTAAGGTCAATTACATCGATTCCTTTGGCCCTTAGTTCACGACCCAATTTGGCCATTTTTAAAGTTTCTGGTTCTGAAAAACGGTCTAATAAAGAAGATAGTTGCATGGATTATATATTGAAGCGCAAAATTAAAAGAAAATGGAGTGCAATTAGCATAATTGTAAAATAATTTCATTTTTTCTTAAAAACAATCAAATTTGTCAATCAATCTGATTAAAATATCAAAAGTGCACCGATAAAAACCATTCCTAGTTTGCTAAGCAGAAATTACGGTATTGCTAAAATTATTTTTTCAATTCAAGCACTACAGCTTGATAGGATCCCAATGAAAAAACTTTCATCGAGGTTTCCTGCTGCCCGGAAACTACATTTTTATAATGTGTAAACCCGCTGGTTCTTTCTCCGTATTTATTAAATTCTATTTCCTTTACTTTTTTGGCTGTATTCATCACAACCATAATGGTTTGATGAGCATCATACCTGAAGTAAACATAGACTCCATCAACGGGCACATATTGCATCATTTTTCCAGTAGTAATTGCTGACGATGTTTTTCGAAAATTGGCCAAGGTATGTACCTGGTCCCAAATTAACTTATCCTTTGAATTCCTTCCAGATAGCTCAAATTTATTAGTGGCATCTCGAGGGAATCCGCCAGGGAAATCTAATCTTACATATCCATCATTGGGGCTTGTAAATCCGGTCGTGGCTAATTCATCCCCATAATACATTTGAGGTATTCCCCTACAAGTGAACAACCAACTTAAAGAAGATAAGTACTTATCCATATTCTCACCCACCACCGAATAAAACCTAGCCATATCATGGTTATCCAAAAAAATCACATTGCGCATCGGATCTTGGTAAACATAATCCTGCGCTAGGGTTGTGTATAAATTATTCACTCCATCCGTCCAGCCAAAATCTTTAGTCATTGCATCCTGAATAGCCCATAAAGTTTGAAAATCGGTAGGTGCCAGCAAGTTACTTTTGAAAGGAATTTGATAATTATTTTGGACAAAATAACTTTGATTAGGCACACCATGTACCCATGTTTCTCCAAACATAGAGAGCATGGGATATTCATCCATCAAGGCCTTGTTACATCGGTTCATAAATGGAAGATCGTTATACGCATATGTATCAATTCGCCAACCGTCAATACCAAATTCTTCAACGGTCCATAATGCATGCTGAATTAAATAATTGGCAACAAAAGGATTGTATTGATTCAAATCAGGCATTTGAGGGGTAAACCAACCATCTACCATTATTTTCCTATCTGACGGTGCAGCATAGGGGTCAAACAATGTCTGATCCTTAAAGCTAGTATTGGTATAACTAGGCCACTGGTGCAGCCAATCTTTCATAGGAGGATCTTGCACGGTAATATGATATAGCCCTACATGGTTGTAAACCGCATCCTGAATAATTTTTATCCCCTTAGCATGACTAGCATCAATCAATTGATGATAGGCCTTTTCGCCACCTAGCCTAGGGTCAATAGTATAATGATCCGTAAATGCATATCCATGTTCAGTCCGATCAGGCATATCATTTTCAATCACCGGATTGAGCCATAAGGCGGTAACGCCTAAATTTCCCAAGTAGTCGAGATGATTAACAATTCCCTGCAAGTCGCCACCATGGCGATTAAAAACGGTATCTCTGTTAAGCGACTGGTCCCTCATCCCTGCAACACGATCGTTGGAAATATCTCCATTGCTAAATCTGTCGGGCATAATTAGATACATAAAATCCTTTGAATTTACCCCCTGGGCAAAATCCTTGCTCCTTCCTGCTCTGCGCGATTTGATTGCAAAGTCGATTGAAAAAGGATGGCCGGTTGCGTTGAAATTAATTTTCACAATCCCTTTTTGGGCTGTTGGGTCAATTATCAAGTCGAGAAAAACATAGTTAGAATTTTCAACCTTATTAACTTTTGCTAAACGAATACCAGGATAAGAGATACTGATATTTGCAGCATTACCAACCCCCTTTCCATGAATCATCACTTGTACTTTATTCCACTTCATACCAGTCCACCAATTGGTGGGATAACATGAATATTCCTGTTGCTGTGCAAATGACAAGTGGATACAAAATAAAAAGATGGGGAGGAGCAAACTTATTTTCATTTGAATAATTTTATTTTTCACATTGACTTAATTAATTATTTCACTTTTATCCTAAGTGTCAAGAATGCGGCTACAATCATTAGTATACCCCCCAACACCAAAGTATAAATGGCATTACCCCCAAAAAAATGCTTAGTAAAAAAGCCCAGTAAGGTAGCGGCCAAAATTTGGGGTATTACAATAAAGAAATTAAATATCCCCATGTAAACGCCCATTTTATTAGCCGGCAAAGCGGCTGTTAAAATAGAGTAGGGCATCGATAAAATACTTGACCAGGCAAGTCCAATGCCTGCCATTGGCAGGATCAGTAAATATTTATCTTTAATTAAAAAAAATGAAATCAATCCAATGCCTCCTGCAACCAAACAAATCAAATGGGCAGTAGGCCTAGATGTTTTTTTAGCAAGTACCGGCAACAGAAAAGCAAAAAGCGCAGAGAACCCACTATAAAAACCAAAAAGAACCCCTACCCAATTTCCAACTTCATTGTATGCTTTGGAGGAAGCGTCTGTAGTATGGGCCAAATTTTGAGCTAATCCAGGCGTAGCATAAATCCACATAGCAAATAAAGCAAACCAGGTAAAAAATTGAACCACTGCCAATTGCTTCATTGTATCAGGCATTCCATACAAATCATTGACTACTTCGACCAATCCATTTTTCTTTTTGAAAGACCAACACAAACCTGCCAGCAGTTGAACCAACCCAAAGCTGGTAATACCGATTGTCAATACATATAATTCCTTTTCAAGTGGCAGTAACAAGTGAAGGGAATTGTATAGAAAAAGTAAAAAAGTTAATACAGCCCCAACTACCAACCACACCAATCCCTTGTAATAAAAGGATTTTACAGGTGTAGTGATGATGGTATGATCAACCTGTTGTTGCTCCAAGGATTCAAAACTCCTCAGCTCTTCGGGAGAATATTCTTTTGTAGTAAAAACTGTATATGCCACTGACAAAAAGAAAACTAATCCTCCTATGTAAAAGGAAAACTTTACTGAATCAGGTATCACACCAGCCGGGGCTTCATTGGCAACCCCCATCTGCGTTAAAAGGAAAGGTAGAATAGAAGAAATCACTGCTCCAATACCGATAAAAAAACTTTGCATAGCAAATCCTGTGGTACGTTGCTCATCTGGGAGCATATCGCCAACGAAGGCCCTGAAGGGTTCCATCGAAATATTGATAGAGGCATCTAGCAGCCACAACATAATGGCTGCCATCCACAAAGCCCACACGTTTGGAAAAAAAATCAATGCGGCTGAGGCTAGCAAAGCCCCTATCAAAAAGTAAGGCCTCCTTCTCCCCCATCGAAGTGACCAAGTTTTATCACTCAGGTGGCCAATGACCGGCTGAATAATTAGTCCGGTCAGCGGCGCAGCTATCCATAGGATTGGTATATCATCAATTTTAGCACCCAAGGATTGGAAAATACGACTAACATTGGCATTCTGCAATCCAAAGCCAAACTGAATTCCCAGAAACCCAACACTCATTTGGATAATTTGCCGAATAGACAATAAAGGTTTTTTTGCTGTTTTCATAGTAGGCATAGCAATCGATTTTAAATAAAGTTATGTGTATAAATTACACATTTTAAAAATATCCCTAAAAAACATCCTTTTATTCGGATGTTTTGGTAATCATTAAAACTAAATGACAAAACCGTCTGCTAGCACTGCTCCTTTTTTTAACACCACAATACCATCCTTTACAGCATACAGCGAATGATTCGTATCTGTCAGATGGCTTCCTCCATTAATTCGAACATCATTGCCTATGCGGCAGTTTTTATCAACGATGGTATTTTTAATATAACAGCGGTCGCCAATACCAATTTTAGGGATATTTTTACTTGAATTGGTTTCTATTTCTCCCAATGTTTCATAATAATCATTTCCCATAATGTAGCAACTAACGATGGTAGAGCCAGTACCTATTCGGCTTCGGATACCAATCACACTATTCTCAATTCTACTTGCATTGATGATGGAACCCTCAGCAATGATGGTTTTTTCTAGGGTAGTTCCACTTATTTTAGCTGGCGGCAACATCCTAGCATGACTATAGACAATTTTTTGATTATCAAACAAATTAAAAGGAGGTAAATCCAATGTTAGCGAAAGATTGGCTTCAAAGAAAGAGTGAATATTACCGATATCCGTCCAGTACCCATCATATTGAAAACTAACCACATTGTATTTTTCAATTGAACCAGGTATTATTTCCTTACCAAAATCGGTAGCATCTTTCTTTTCAACTTCCAGTAAATCAAACAGAAGTCTTCTACTGAAAACGTAAATCCCCATGGATGCAAGATAATTTCTACCCTGTGCCTTCATCTCATTACCTGTATCACTAGTCCACTCAGGCAAAATATTTTTATCTGGCTTTTCGATAAATGAAGTGATGATATGGTCTTCATTTGACTTTAAAATACCAAATTCTGGAGCGTCCCTTTCGCCTACCGGGATAGTTGCAATGGAGATATCTGCCCCTTTGGCAATATGGTTATCAATCATCTCTGCAAAATCCATTTGATACAACTGATCACCACTTAATATCAGCACATATTCGAAATCGTAATTAACGATATGCCTTAATGATTGACGCACTGCATCTGCTGTTCCCTGAAACCATTTTGGATTATCTGGTGTTTGCTCTGCGGCCAGTATATCTACAAACCCCTTACTAAAAAGACTAAATTGGTACGTATTTTTAATATGCTTGTTTAGGGAAGCAGAGTTAAATTGGGTTAGCACTAAAATACGGTTAAGACTGGAATTAATACAATTGGAGATAGGAATATCCACCAGTCTATACTTGCCAGCAATAGGTACAGCGGGCTTACTTCTGGAAGCAGTTAAAGGGTATAACCTTGAGCCAGCTCCTCCGCCTAATACAATGGCAATTACTGATGCGGTATCCATGCTTTACAAATTGTTTTATAATTAAAGTTATTATTTACGTAATATAAGTAAACTTGTTGAAATCCTATACTATTATAGCAAACTATCATATAAATTTATATACTTTTTTGCACTGGTTTGCCAGCTGAAATCCAATTTCATGATGGACGTCACTAATTTCTTTACCAATTTAGGCTGTTCATAAATTTCCAAGGCTCTATGAATGGAATAAGTAATATCCCAAACTGTTGCATCATTAAAACAAACACCGTACCCCTTAGGTTCACCAAAATCTTTCACGGTATCCCGAAGTCCTCCTGTATTTCTAACGATTGGAATCGTTCCATAGCGCATCGCATAGAGCTGATT
>CANJDY010000194.1 GCA_947472635.1 Chitinophagaceae bacterium | reverse complement strand
GAAGTTCAATCCCCTTCTTCGGTAGATGAAGACTTTGTATTCAATAGTTCTGGAGAGGCATTTAAAGTACTGATAGGTAATTATGAGTTGTGGCGTGGAGCTAACAACGGACTCTTCTATGATTTGGATGCAGTGGGTTCTGATGCGGAGACTCATCCAGAAAGTTACGCTGCCCAAACAAGGCATATTCCAGAAGGGCTGTATGCTGCAGAAATTTCCATTAATTATGCAAATTCTGTTGGGGCTTGGGCTAATTTATATAAAATTGCCAATAGGTCAAGTATCATCATGGAAGCATTGGCTAAGAAAGAGGAATACAAAGCGGCAATTACTGCGGGTAAAGCCAATGACTGGACCCAGCTGTATGGTGAGGCGGCTGCCTTTCGTGCCTTCTCTTATTTTACGCTAATCCGTTATTTCGGAGATGTCCCTTATTTTACAAAATCTATTACTACAGCTGGCCAAACTGATAGTGCTAAATTGATTTCAAGGGATCTGATTTTTGATGGTGAGATTCAAAATCTTATTAAAGTAGAGCCGATGATGTATAGAATTGGGGAGTCGGGGATCAATGCAGAGAGGTTTTCTAGAACTTTTGTGCAAGGCCTAATTGGTAAAATGGCGCTATTTGCTGGAGGTTATGGATTGCGCAGGACTAACTTTGATTATGCTACTACTTTTACTCAAATAGGAACTGAAAAATGGAATGCTAAATATGTTCGCAGATCAGACTATAAGAAGTATTATGAAATTGCTAAAACTTATTTAAAGAGTTGTGTTGACAATTCAGGAACTGCCTATCTAATCGTTACAGATACTCGTGGAGCAGCTTATAATAATCCTTTCCAGATGAATTTCCAGTACAATATGAATTTGGTAACAAGTCCCGAGTCCTTGTTTGAAGTTGGAGAAACAAAGGGTCAGTTTTCTGAACGCCCCTATGCTTTTGGTAGACCTTCCGGTGGCGGGGGAGCAAATGCATATCCTTGTAAGTCTTATGGACAAAGCCGAATGCATGCATCATTTTATTATGGTGATTATGACAGTACAGATATGCGCAGAGATGTAACGACAACGGTTACTGCCAATTCTGGCACTTGCTCTGAAACCTTGATTGATTTCGCCCCCGGTTCAAGAAACTTAGGTGGATTGGTTGGAAATAAATGGGATGAAAGCCGCATGCCTGCTCCATGGACAGCCGCTCAGCGTGCTTCTGGTGTAAATTGGCCCCAGATGCGCATGGCAGATGTGATTTTAATGTTGGCTGAAGTATATGCAGAATTAGGAGATGACGGATCTGCAAAAACTGAATTAACTAAAGTGAGAAAGCGTGCTTTCTCGACGGCTAACCAAACCAATAAGGTAACCAACTATATTGCGGCACTAGCTGGAGATGCTTTGAAAGAAGGTATTCAGCAAGAAAGAAAACTTGAATTTGCAGGAGAAGGATATCGTAGAGATGATTTAATCAGAACGGGTAAATTTCCAGCAAAAATTAAAGCGTTACGCGATCTTCAAATAGCAATGATCGCAGGTATGAAGGCGAATGGTTATTATACCTTCCCTAATGGTAATACCATTTCCAGATTTATTTATACAAAGGCAGTTAACGTAGCTGACTTGGGTGTTGCTAAAATGCTTACCAATCAGTTTACTGGTACAGAAGCTGACGCATCCTATCCAATTAATTTCCCGGGATGGAGGGGTAACTGCGACCTATGGGCAAGTAATAATTACTTACCTACTATCGGTAATCGTAACCTAGCGATTAAAGGTTTATTCAGATATATTGATCCGGCAGGCCCTGAGGCTGCAGCATTGGTTTTACAAGGATATGCCAAAAAGAATTGGGGAGAAGGTATTATATTAAACGAAGCTCAATATTCTACCAACGTTTTCCTTGGCTATACGGATGCCTATTATTCATCCGGTGTTCCACCAAGATATTTATTGCCTTTAACTTCGGAAACTATAGCAAAATCTAATGGTCTTATTACCAACGGATATGGTTTCGCTCAATTGTAAAAAAATAAAAGGAAAATAAAATTAAAAAAGGACAATTTGTTTTTACAAATTGTCCTTTTTTAATTTATAAAATGGAATAAGTACCCTTGTTTTTTTTGTTCAGAACTACCTACATTTGGGGATGCTTCCTGCCCTAATTTTTAATTGGGTCATCCGAAAATAACCGATTTTGATTTTGTTAAGCGCTCGTTTTTTACTCATAGATAATTTGTCTGTAATGAAAAAGTATCCATTATTTGTTTTGATATTTTTGATGATAACTTTTGGGCTTTTTGCTCAAACATCTAATCCGCAGCAGTACAAATACATTTTTACAGTTGCTAAGGATGGCACAGGAGATTACAAATATATCCAGGATGCCATTGATGCCATGCGCGTATACCCTTTGGCACCGATTACCTTATACATTAAAAATGGTGTTTACAATGAAAAAATTGAATTGCCTGCCAATAATACGGATGTGACCTTTGTAGGAGAAAGTGTTGAAAAAACCATTATTAGTTTCAATGATTATTCCGGCCGAGGAAAGCTTACCACTTTTACCTCCTTTACTGCAAAGATATCGGGCAATCGTTTTACAGCTGTCAATATCAGTTTTGTAAATTCAGCAGGTTCAGTAGGTCAGGCACTTGCTTTATATGTGGATGCGGATAAGGCGGTTTTTAAAAATTGTCGTTTCCTAGGTAACCAAGATACCATTTTCACTTCCGGCGAAAATGCAAGGCAACTTTTTGTGGATTGCTATTTGGAGGGAACTACAGATTTTATTTTTGGTCCTTCTACTGCAGTTTTTCAAAACTGTACAATTAGGGCGAAAGCTAATTCTTATATTACTGCAGCTAGTACGACTCCTGGAAAAAAATATGGCTACGTTTTTCTAGATTGTAAAATAATTGCTGACACATCCGTGAGCAAGCTGTACCTTGGTAGGCCTTGGCGCTCGGCGGCTAAAACTGTTTTTATAAGGTGTGAACTTCCCCGCCAAATAGCAGCTGAAGGGTGGAATAATTGGGGTAATATAGAGAATGAAAAAACGGTATTTTATGCCGATTTTAATTCCACTGGAGCAGGTGCTGGAATAAAGGGGCGCGTAGTTTGGTCAAAACAGCTTACTGAAAATGAAGCCAAAGAATATACATTGGAAAATATTTTCTCCAATGCATACCCTTTCGTTTCAAATGAAACCAATTGGCTACAAGGCTCACACATCAATACTTTTGAATGGCCTGAAAAAATAAGATAATTTTACTTCATAAAAATTTTAACAATGAAAAATTTATTCATTCTAATTTCTGCTTTTATGGTTACAAAAGCCGTTGCTCAAACTGGCAAAGAAATACCCCTTTATACGAATGGAATACCTAATTCCATTGCGGCTCCTAACAAGGAACACTCAACCTTTAGGGAAAATGTAACTCGAATTGCAAAAGTGAGTGTTCCTTCGCTTACAGTGTTTACTCCTGAAAAACCCAATGGCAAGGCAGTCATTATTTGTCCGGGTGGAGCATACGCTATTTTGTCTATTGATAAAGAAGGTATCCTGGTGGCGCAAGAGTTTAACAAATGGGGGGTTACCGCATTTGTTTTAAAATACCGGTTACCCGATGATACCACGATGGTTGACAGAAGCGTTGCTCCTATACAGGATGCACAACAGGCTATTCGTTTGATAAGGACCAATGCAGCTCAATGGGGAATCAAGCCCAATCAAATCGGCATCATGGGTTTCTCTGCCGGAGGGCATTTGGCTGCCACCGCTGCTACTCATTTTAACTTTGCTGCTGATCCTAGCAATTCAGATACAACCTCTGTTCGGCCAGATTTCGCAATCTTAATTTATCCGGTAATTAGCTTTGATAGCTCAATTGCTAATATAGGTTCTAGAAATAATTTAATTGGTGCTAGGGCTACAGCTAGTGTTACTAATTTTTACAGCAATGAATTGCAGGTTTCCAAAAATACGCCACCCTCATTTTTGGTGCATGCAGGGGATGATACTGCTGTTCCAGTGGAAAATAGTATTCGGTTTTACCAAGCATGCATAAAAAATAAAGTGCTGGCTGAAATGCACTTTTATCCAAAAGGGGGGCATGGTTTTGGGTTGAATAATAAAACTACGGATGATAGCTGGATAGAAAGACTGAAGAATTGGATGAATCGTTTATGAAATAGAGAATCGGTTTCAATGCTATAAAAGGTAGTAGATGAATTTAAACTGATTTAAACCTATACACTAATATTAATCATTCGGGGATGACCGAATTTGTATAAAAATTAGTTATATATTTTTTTATCGAAACCAATATTTTTTTGGCATACAATTCAATTTTATAATTAAACCCTTAATAAAAACATCATGAAACATTTATTTAAAATCGCTTTATTTCTCCCATTAATTTTACTCTCTTTCACCCACCCCACTAAAAAATTAAAAGTACTTTTTTTTGGTGATTCCATTACACAGGCAGGTGTGCAGCCTGATGGTTTTATCGTAAAAATGGATAGCATCATTCGACAATCCCATTTGTCTGATTCAATAGAATTGGTTGGTGCTGGAATTGGTGGCAATAAAGTGTATGACCTCTATCTAAGAATGGAAGATGATGTAATGAAACAACATCCGGATGTGGTGGTCATTTATGTGGGTATTAATGATGTATGGCATAAAGCAGGTTCCGGAACTGGAACTGATGCCGATAAATTTGAAAAATTTTACCGCGCCATTATAAAAAAATTGCAGGATAAAAATATCAAAGTGATAGTTTGCACCCCTTCTGTTATCGGTGAGCGAAATGATAATTCTAACCAGCAGGACGGTGACCTGAACTACTATAGTAATGTCATTCGTGGCATTGCGAAAGACTTGTCATTACCATTATGTGATCTTCGTAAAGCTTTTGCAGATTATTTGAAAGGTAATAATCCTTCCAATAAGGAAAAAGGTATTCTGACTGCTGATCGGGTGCATCTAAATCCAAAGGGGAATTTATTGGTAGCGGCCGAAATGTGGAAAATTATACAAAATAGCATTAACTAAACACTAGGTTGCTTGGTTTTTTAGTATGAATTCTGAGCAGTTTGTCTGCAAGGTTATTGCTATGCATCCCGTCAAAGAATAGATTAATTATAAGTAAATACTATGAAACGTTTCGGTTGTTTTTTATTTGTCAGTACTTGTATGATGTTGGTTTCGACTGCTCAAAAAATCATTCCCTATGTTTCGAAGGTATGGGTTGCGGATATGAGGGATGGGCGTTATCAAAATCCTGTTCTTCATGCCGACTACAGTGATCCCGATGTGATACGAGTAGGTAATGATTATTACTTGATTGCCTCTAGTTTTAATGCAGCACCGGGGTTACCAATTTTGCATTCCAACGACTTGGTGAATTGGTCCATTATTGGGCATGCATTTAATCAGCAATTCCCAATTGATCATTTTCGAAAAGTGCAACATGGTAATGGGGTGTGGGCCCCTGCTATTCGATTTCATAATAGTGAATTCTATATTTATTACCCTGACCCTGACTTCGGTATTTACCTCACCAAGGCAAAAAATATTCTCGGTCCCTGGACTGCCCCTGTGTTGGTGCAGGCTGGCAAAGGGCTTAT
>CANJDY010000193.1 GCA_947472635.1 Chitinophagaceae bacterium | reverse complement strand
GTGATTTTTCCGGAAGGAAGTTCGATATTTTGTTTTTGAATGGCTGTTTGCACATCATTGGAAGTTAATCCATAAGAACTTAGCTTGGGCATATCGAACCAGATGCGCATGGCATATTGTTTTTCGCCCCATATCTGTATTCCACTAACCCCAGGAATGGTTTGCAATCGTTCCAGCAAATAATTATTGGCAAATTCTGTTACCTCCAGTTGATTTTTAGTAATGCTTTGTACCGACATTGAAATAATATAGTCACTACTGGCATCTGACTTGGATACCACCGGAGGGGCGTCAAGGTCTTTAGGTAAGGAGCGGACGGCCTGTGATACCTTATCTCTTACATCATTAGCTGAAGACTCTAGGTCATTACCTAACTCAAACTCTACATTAATACTACTGCTTCCCTGACTGCTACTGCTGCTAATATTTTTTACACCGGCAATACCGTTAATGGCTTTTTCGAGTGGTTCGGTAATCTGCGATTCTATAATATCCGCATTAGCACCTGGATAGGAAGTACGTACTGAAATATTAGGAGGGTCAATGGCAGGGAAATCCCGTACACCCAAAAAATTGAATCCAATTACACCAAACAAAATAATAATGATGCTTAGTACAATTGCCATTACTGGCCGGCGCAAACTTAATTCTGATATATTCACGGGGGTAGTGCTGTTTAGTTTTTAATTATTTTATTAATTTTCACTTTGCTGCCAGTTTTTATTGCCAGCAAGCCCGTAATTAAAATAGTGTCACCTTCTGCCAAACCATTGGTTATTTCAACTCTTGTTGCATCTCTAAATCCAGTGGTTACAGATTCCATCATTGCTTTACCGTCCCTAAGTACCATTACTTTTTTTCCCCTTGCCTGAGGAATGATGGCTTGCGTAGGTATCATAATTGCTGCATCATTTGCACCTAGTGGGATTTGTACTTTTACAAATCCACCTGCAATCATTAAGGGATCAATTTTTTCGACCAATGCTTTTACCTGAAGGCTTAGTGTTTCCTCAGCAATCGTATTTTCCGTGGCATAGATTTTCGCCTTAAAAATATGCGGATTATTTTCAATGGTAAATTGAATAGCATTTCCAACTTTCATCTTTGGGCCGTATTTTGCTGGCACGGTAAATTCCACTTTAAGTTGGCTCAACTTTCGCAAGCTGGTAATGATTGTTTGAGGGGAAACGTACGCACCTTTGGTGATAGTGGTCATTCCCATTTTTCCACTGAAGGGCGCTCTTAAAGAAGTTTTTGCAATATCGGTGCGTATAATATTAATATCTGCTTTGATGTTGTTTACTACCAATATATTTAAATCATATTCTTGCTGGCTGACCCCATTTATTTTTAATAATGCGGCAAAGCGATCTGCCGTTTGTTCGGCAGTGGTAAGTTGTACTTGTAATTTTAGTAGTTGTGCTTGCAAATCGGCATCATATATTTTCAATAAAACACTTCCTTGTGTAACATTCGAACCTTCTTTAAAAAATACTTCTGTTACTCTTCCAGCAACTTCAGGGTGTAGTTCCACCTCTTCAGCAGCCAGCAGACTTCCAGCTACTTCAATGTCTTGGGAAAGGATTTGAGGGGTGACTATATAGCCATCTGCCTTCATTAATTTGTTTGCTGGAGACTTTGGGCTGTCTGTTTTTTTTTCAGCACTAGAGCAGCTTATAAAAAATACTGCCAAAAAAAAGCAATAGGTACTGTAATTCAATTTCAACCTCATTTTATTGTTTATTTTAATGTTTAAAAGTAAGGTGAAATGGCTTAGCAGAAAATTATAAATTATGAACGGGCCTTTACCAACAATGTGTATTTTATACGGTTTGCCTGGTGAATGAGTTCCTGTTTTTCTTTACTAAGTATAGTAACATGCCCCATTTTGCGCCCTGGCCTAGTTTCTTTTTTGCCATAAATATGCACAAAAACATTCTCTAGCTGGAGAATCTCCTCCAGTCCTTCGTATACTGCGGGGCCGCTAAATCCTTCAGCACCCACCAGATTTACGATCGCTGCGGGTAATATATGGTCTGTACATCCTAAAGGGTATCCTAACATTACCCTCCACAACATATCAAATTGAGAAGAAAAGTTGGCTTCAATGGTGTGATGGCCGCTATTGTGTACCCTCGGGGCCGTTTCGTTTACAAATACCTGGTCGTCTGTGTCTATAAAAAGTTCTACTGCAAAAATTCCCGCAGTTTTCAATTCCTTCACTACTTTCAGGGCAATGGCCTCTACTTTCCACATTGTTTTTTCTGAAAGGGTGGCAGGGCTAACCTGGTACTCCAATAAATTCAGTTTTTGGTCAAAGACCATATCTACCGCAGGATATACAGCTATTTCACCTTTTTCGTTGACCGCAATCATAACGGCAATCTCTTTTTTGATGGTCACCATTTTTTCCAAAACAGCAGGACCATCAAAGCCTTTTTTTAAATCATCTTTTGTTTGAATGATTTGAACCCCTTTTCCATCGTAGCCACCCTTACCCAGTTTATGTACTGCAGGTAAAAAATATTCTAGTTGATCTAGTTGTTCCCTGGTTTGAGTGATAATAAAATCACTGCTAGGAATTTCGGAGTCTTTGTAAAATTGCTTTTGTAAAATCTTGTCTTTTATTATTCTTAAAGCCGCCGGATTGGGATAAATCTTTACGCCTTCTCCTTGTAGTTTTTCAAGTGCATCCTCATTTACACTTTCTATTTCAATGGTGAGAACATCTAAGCCTTTGCCGAAATTATATACATCATTAAAATTAGTTATATCACCTTTGGTAAAATGGTGGCAAAGATGGGCTGCTGGACATTCATTATCGTTCTCCATCACAAAGGTCTCGACGGGATAATTGGCTGCGGCCTGCAGTAGCATCCTACCCAGTTGTCCTCCGCCCAGTATACCTGCCTTGATTTGGCCAGGTGAACCTTTGCTAGCCGAGGGGGTAGAAGGAGAATTGTTAGGAAGAGAGGAGGAGTCGGAAAACTTTTCCAAATCTTTAAATTTATGGTGTGAAAAATTGTTGCATTGCGAAAGTAACTGAAGCATATGAAAATTCCCTTGTATCGGTGCTTTTTTCTTTGGTTTCGACCAGCCTTTTATTTGAATTTCTCTTTAATGGGCAGCGTTTAAAATATAGGGGCTTCCTAATAGGTAAATACCTGGGGGCTTTTATTGAAATCATAAGCCTTTTTAGAACGTAGTGCCACTCCAGGCTGCTTCACATAAATTAGGGCAGTAAGAGATGCTGTATCCGCGATTTAAAAATACCCATTACTACTCGCCTGTAATTTCGCATTGTGTGAATTACCATCAAGGGCTAAAATTCTCTTTTAACATCTCCAATTTCAATAAAATTCCTATTTTTACGTTTAATTGGTGTTATTCCAATTTTATAGATAATGAATATCCGGGGACTACTTTTTTTACTGATGACTTGTTTTTTATGCAGCCCTACCATTGTGTTGTATTCACAAACCTCTTTTATCAACTACGCTAAATTTTCTGGAAAGCAGGGCGAACTATTTTCAAAAGCAGAAGATTCTCTTAAAAAGCAGTTTGAAGAAAAGAAGCTACAGTGGCCACCGCAACAAATTTATTTACGCAGTTTTAAGTATGACAGGCAGTTGGAAGTGTGGGTTAAAGAAGATGCCAAGGCTGCATTTAAACTGTTTAAGGCATATAAGATTTGTATGCAAAGTGGCACCATGGGACCAAAGCGGATGGAAGGTGATTACCAGGTGCCGGAGGGTTTTTATTATATCAACGAATTTAACCCTAGTAGCAACTACCATTTGGCATTGGGTTTAAATTACCCCAATGCTTCTGATAAATTACTGAGCGATTCTTATCGTCCTGGAAATAGCATTTATATCCATGGCAGCTGTGTTTCTACCGGTTGTATCCCCATCAGCGATTTTCCTATTGAAGAATTGTATATACTTGCATCACAGGTAAAAGAACTGGGCCAAGATTTTATTCCGGTGCATGTGTTTCCAGTGAAGTACAATGTTAAAAAATCAGTTGAGTATCTCGCACTGGCTACCAAAGATAATATCCCTTTGAAGCTTTTTTCGGGAACATTAAAATCAGCATTTGATTATTTTGAAACAAAGAAACAATTGCCCGTTATTTTAGTCAATAAGCAGGGGCAATATATTATCAATTAGCCTTTTACGTTCGTTAAAAGATCTTTTAACAAAACCTGAAAAGTTTCTTTTGTTTTTTGACTCAATAATTGCTCTCTACCCGCTGTTAATTGTTGAATGGTCGTTTCATTGTAATGCCGGATGGTGAGTAATGAACAATTTTTCTCTATCTGAACATCAAAAAATTCACTCGCTGCAAGTGCCAGCTTTTCAATTTTTTCGGGTTGATCATCTAGGCAAAAAAGTAGGCTGATGGCTCCATTTTGTGATAGGCTTGGCCTAATCTTATTTTCCAACAGTAGGGTATGGAGTTTGGCTACCAAATCATCTTCAACAAAGGAAAAGTCGCGCGAACTAACCTGCATCAACACCTGCTTGTTCTTTATTACAATAATTGGGGGCAGTTGATGAACGGGTTGGTTACTGATGACAGTTCCAGGCAGATCAGGTTTTAAAAAACATTTTACATGCAGCGGAATTGCTTTGTTTTGAAGCGGCTTAATGGTTTTTGGGTGTATTACCTGTGCACCGTAATAGGCCATTTCAATTACCTCCAAATAGCTAAGGCTGTCAATGATTTCGGCGGCTGGAAATAGTTTGGGGTCTGCATTCATTACTCCTTCTACATCTTTCCAAATGGTTTGACTTTCTGCATCCAGCATATTGGCAAAAATTGCAGCGCTATAGTCACTCCCCTCCCTACCAAGTGTGGTACTTTCATTTTCATCCGTAGCGCCGATGAAGCCTTGTGTAATCAAAATATCATTGTTGCTGAACAAAGGTCGAATCATTTCTTCCACCTTTTGCTGTGTGAAGTCCCAGTCAATATTGGCTTCCCTGAAATTATCATCCGTTCTTACGATGTCTCTAACATCGAGCCATTGGTTCTTACAATTGACGGTATTGAGGTACTCACTAACAATGGCGGTACTCAGCAGTTCTCCACAGCAAACAATTTGGTCGTAATAATAATCATAGTCTCTTACCGGTTTATCATGAAGCAGCCATTCTACTTCTGTGAAAATATTCGACAGCTCATTAATGGGATGATTGGTTAGCTGCAAAGCAAAGTCTAGATGTTTTTCTTTTATTTGGTAGAATAGGGAAAGGGCTTCTTCCTTGTTACCGGAATAAAACGAGGAGGCTACTTTCTCAAGTTCATTAGTAACTTTACCCATGGCTGAAAAAATGAGTAACAATTTTTCACCCCTATGCTGCTCAATGATGCTAGCTACCTGTTGAACCCTTTCGATGCTATTGATACTTGCTCCGCCAAATTTAAAAACCTTCATTGATGATAATATTTTACAACCTAAGTGAATAGACGCATTTTTTTCATTGTTATTTTTGCTTTGCAAAGCTAAATTCTAAAATTGGCAATCTGAAATTAAGTCTAGGAATCATTTTCTTTTGAGGCGCTTAACTGAGCAAGTGATTTAATAGTGAGGGAATCTATTACCGGTTATTTATAAAGGCTGGCAAAATTGCGGTAGTCTCTTTTTT
>CANJDY010000192.1 GCA_947472635.1 Chitinophagaceae bacterium | reverse complement strand
TTGAAGTGACTCTTTAAATGTACCATCTTTATGATTGATATAAAGATAATCTTCCTCAACATAATCGTTGGTAACATAAATATCGGGCCATCCATCATTATTTATGTCAGCAATATTTATTCCCAAACCATATCCTAATGGATTGGAAATAATGCCTGCCTTACGGGAGATATCAATGAATTTTCCATTTACATTTTCATACAACCTATCACCTGCATCAGGGTCTACTAATTTCTTAACAAAAGCAGCATCAAAATTTCGTAAATTTTTTATGTTGTGATTCATCACAAATGCATCAAGATCTCCATCTCTGTCAAAATCAAAAAATGCAGCCTGGGTTGTGTATCCTGCATCAGCCAAACCCATTTCATTTGCTTTGTCGGTAAAACTAAGGTTGCCATTATTGATAAATAATTGATTGGCTCTTTTGGAAGAAACAACATCGCCTGAGTAGCACACATAAATATCTAATAGCCCATCTCCATTTACATCCGCGACGGACACGCCAGTTTTCCAACCATTTCTTCCAGCAACTCCTGCGGAGCGGGTAATATCATCAAATGTAAAATTCCCTTTATTAAGATAAAGCTTATTGGGTTGTTGATTGGAGGTAAAATACAGGTCGATTAATCCATCATTGTTAAAATCACCGGCTGCTATTCCTCCCCCATTGTAAAAATATTCGTAGGTGATAATATTTTGCGCAGCAGTTTCAACTACCTTATTTTGAAAGTTGATACCAGTATGTGAGCTGGGGATAGTTGTAAAAAGAGGCAATGGTTGCGATAATGACATCCCAACCGATATAAAAAATACTATGCCAAAGGAAATAAAATGTTTCATAAATGATATTAAAGGAATTTTCAGAAAACGTACGCATGAAATTGCCATTAACAAACCAGCATCAAAATCGATGAACATTCAATTTATAAAACTGTCAGATAGTTTGCTATCTGACAGTTCTATAAAACAACTTTTGAATTAAGAATTTTTATTCATTGCTTATTTATCCCACCAAACACGAGTGACCCAATTGTTGGCTCCCTGCCTTGTAATGGCAGCTTTCAAGTTGGTTCCATTAAGTGATGATTCGCTAGATGGATATTGAAAACGACGGGGTATCACACCATTGGAATAGCCTGCTGTAGTGGCTGGAACCAATACAGGATATCCTGAACGACGCCAGTTGGCATGTGATTCATATTCATCTAGCAAAGTAGAAATATAATATTGTTCGTTAATTGCCTGAAGACGTGCCGCTGTAGTGGCAGGAAAAGCCAAAGTAGTAGAAGTATAGGTATTAATTGCGGTGGCATTAAACAAGCTAGCAGGGGCATTGTACAATTGCCACTGATTAATGGAAGAGTTAACACCATCTCTGAAATACTGTTCGGCTGTACTAGTACTAATCCAGCCCCTTTCCCTTGCTTCGGCAAGCAGCAATAGTGTTTCACCATGCGAAACCAAGATATTGGGAACATCTCCTTTGGCAAAATCAGACCTTAGCTGCGAAAAGGTGGCAATCCCTGTAAATCCATTAGGGTCTACTCCAATGGGAAGTCCCTTTTGTATAGCAGGATTATCGTCCTCAGTGCCAATCGTTGCAGATGCCGAAGGACCTGTTCTTACAACAAATAACACCTTTAAGCGTGGATCTGCTTTTGCTGTTAACAAATCAAAGAAAGTCTTTGAAAACTTAAATGAATTATTCGACAGTTCAGATCTTGCACCATTATAATACCCTAGAACATGACTATTGGGATTGTCATAATTAGTGCCCAAATGATTAATCCTAAATGACTCCGAATAACTTGAAATAAGTCCCCCAGCAACCGCAGTGCCAACAACCGACTGTGCAGTAACTGGTTCTATTTTTGACAACCGCATTCCAATGCGTAACATTAATGAATAGGCTGCTTTTTTCCATAAAGCCCTGTCGCCATTATAACTTGTCACATCTCCCTTAAAAGGTTTGGAGGCATCAAATGCTTTTGCTGCATTATCCAGCTCAGTAACCAAATCCGTATACACTGATTTTTGATCATCATATTTAGGAGAAAATACACTACTGATATATCCCTTGCCTGCTTCAGTATAGGGGATATCACCATATGAATCCGTAAGACGAAGAAAGGTATATGCTTTTAAAATTCTTGCAGCACTATTATAATTAACATCGGCTGCAACACCGGTTGTTTTTGCGACAAGATTTACCAAATTTTTAATTGCACCTCCATAATAGGAATCCCATAGGGAGGAATTGTAACCTTCATCGTACCGATACCTATTACCTTGGTCCCAATTAAGAGATGAAAAATGCTGAACAAACTGACTGTTATAAATCAGATTGGTTCTCCATGCTTCATATTCTCCTCCTGACACACCAACGATGGTATTGGTAAATAGTAAATCGCTGGCCAAATTGGTTACTGTAGTCGGACTGGTATTTACCGCTTCGAAATCTTTAGTGCAGCTGGTTAAACTAATAGCAATAATTAGTAAGCTGCACATGTATCTGTTAATTTTCATTTTGTTTAAATTTTAAATGACGAATGAGTAGTTACTAAAAATTAGAAGGTAAGATTTAGGTTAAGTCCAACTGATCTAACCGGCGGAGCGCCATACCATTCCAATCCCTGAGCATTACCTGAATTATACGTTGATTCTGGATCGATATTGGGCGTGTATTTTTTAATCATCAACAAATTCCGGCCAACAAGCGAAAGAGAAGCAGATTTGAAAGGAGATTTACCTAAAGTACTAGAAGGGAAATTGTATCCAATAACCACTTGTCTGAGTTTTATAAAATCAGATTTATATACAAAGGGAGAAGAAATATTCAAAGCAATACTCTGGTAGTAATCTTGTGCAGGTACACTTATTTTATTTTGGGCTCCAGTAGCTTCATCAATTCCTGTTGAAACTACACCAGAGGAACGGCCTGGTAGGCTTTCCAAACTTTTTCCCCTGTACATAGAAAAATCATTGGTTCCAGAATACATATGACCACCAAAACGGGCATCAATCAAAAATTCAAAATTGAAATTTCCTGAATGCAATGCATTGTTCAATCCCATTGTATAAGGTGAAACACCAGTGCCATATGCAATGAGTTCTCCTCTTTGTGGCTTACCTGCACTTAACAATATTTGACCCGCTGTATTCCGCTTATAATCATATGCCATTACCTGCGCAAATTCCTTTCCGGTAATATGTTGGATAGAAGCCGTCATAGAACGTGCCTGGTCAATTTGCGAAGTTGTTAACTGGTCGGAAATCTTGTCTACATTGCTTTTGTTGTAACCAATATTGAAAGAAACATCCCAAGTAAATGATTTGGTTTTATAAGGAGTTCCGGTCAACAACAATTCAATTCCCTTATTGGTTACTTCGCCCACATTAATCAATACGCTACCATACCCCGAGGTTCCGGAAATTTGACTGCTGATGATATCATCGGTTGTCTTTTTGTTATAGAAAGTAAAATCAGCACCCAGTTTGTTTGAGAACAACTTAGTTTCCAATCCAAATTCATAAGAAGTCACTTTAAAAGGAACTAGGTTTCTATTAGGAATGGTACCCGTACCAATTCCTCCAAGCCCCAAACCATTGTAGGTATTGCCATTTAAACCATAAGGGAGATTTAATCCATAGGGACTTCTATCACCGCCCACTTTGGCCCAGGAAGCCCTCAACTTAGCATAGTTAATATTTTGGGGCAGATGAAATGCATCCGACAAAATAAAGCTGCTAGCTACCGATGGATATAAAATTGACCAATTTGCAGGTGATAAAGTAGAATACCAGTCGTTACGAGCTGTTGCTGTCAGGTACAAATATTTATTATAAGAAAATTCAGCCGATCCAAATGCAGAATGGATTCTTTTTTCAGAATAATCATATCCCTGCCCTTTGTTCTGCATATTATTGATATTATAAAAACCGGGCACTAGCAAATTGTTACCTCCATAGCTTTGCTGCTCATCGATATTCTTCATCATATTACCACCTACAAACGCATCAAAATTAATGGAGGAAGTAATTTCATGCTGAGCGCCCAAGATTGCTTCGCCATTAAATTCGCGAAAACGGGTAGTACTTTGATTCAATGAACCTCCTTGGGTATATTGTGTGTATTGGGGTTCTATACTATAACCATATCTCGTGTACTGATCCGTGGCAATCTTACCCCTAACATATAACCAACTAAGTATATTGTATTTTGCCTCAACGGCTGCAATCAAACGATCCCTTGAATCATTATTTTTGAAATCTTCCACCGACCAATAAGGATTGGTAACGTATTCGTTCGCATTAAATTTAGCCTCACCCCCGGTAATAATATCCAACTTACTAGATTTGAAAGTTGCCTGATCCCAGCTGGTGGGCATGATTCCAATTGTAAAATTGGCATTACCTGGTGAATCAGAAAGACGGGGCCTATTTTTAGCTCGCTCCCTGATATATCGCGCACTTACATTTACTGTCAGGTTATCGATGGGTGTCATTCCGATATTTAGAGAAAAATTATTTCTTTTTAAGGTGGAATTAGGAATAACACTGGCGTTATTGAGATCCGTTACAGTAAAATTATAGGTCATTTTATCTGAGGCTCCGTAGAGTGCTACTGAATTATTAAAGTTATAACCTGATTTATAAAAATCTTGTACGTTAGTTTTATGAGCAACATATGGCCGGGAAACCCCATCCCACTGAGCAACTGAACTGCCATCAAGTTTTGATCCCCAGCTGTTCATGTTTATGCCATTGGCTCCAGATTGATTGGTTGGAGCCACCCCTGCATTACCATGTCCGTATTCATACTGAAAATCAGTATAGTCAATCACTGATTCAATGGTGGCATTACTGTTTAGTTCCACTCCCAACCCCTTTCTTTTAGATCCCTTTTTGGTAGTGATTAATATTACACCCGCTGAAGCCCTAGCTCCGTATAATGCAGCGGCATTACCACCCTTTAATACAGTAACTGTTTCTATTTCATCTGGATTGATCATCTGAACCCCATCCCCAGCATCGGCCCCGCCCCACATACCAGCTGATCCTCTGTTGGCATTATCAATAGGCATTCCATCTACCACATACAAGGGCTGGTTATTATCAGATATGGAGGTATTACCTCTTAATACCACCCGGGTGGAACCACCTGCACCGGTTGCGGTAGAAGTTACATTAAGACCAGCCACTTTACCTACTAGGTTATTGACCAAACTATTACTTCTTGCTCTAGTCAATTCTTCCCCCTTAATTTCTGAGAGTGCATATCCCAATGCTTTTCTTTCCTTTCGGATACCCAATGCCGTCACCACCACTTCGCTCAATTCCTTACTTTCAGCTACAAGGCTTACCGTAATATTGTTGCTTGCTGAGGATACATTTACCTCGGAACTTATAAATCCTACAGAAGAAACCTCCAGTACCGCATCACCTGCTGGTACACTAACTGAAAACCTACCATCAGCATTAGTGGTGGTAGCTGATTTAGTTTTCAACACTTTTACAGTAGCAGCAACAATACTTTGTTTATTGGATGCATCCACCACTGTACCGCTCAATTGGCGCGTCTGAGCCAATAACATAAACGGACACCCGCTTATGCACATAGCAATAAAATACAATCTTTTCATAATCAAGTTT
>CANJDY010000191.1 GCA_947472635.1 Chitinophagaceae bacterium | reverse complement strand
GTTATCAATTACCTCAATAAAATAGATGAATTGGAAAAAGAAAAAATATACAATAACTAAAATAACGGTTTTTAGATAGTTGCAAGCTTTCTAAAGATAAAATATCCGATAAAATAGAAAATTAGCACAAGAGATTAAAGTTATTAAAATATTCGATGACAAAAATCAATATATAAATTGATTTCACTCATTAAATAAAATAATAAAATATATTTTCTTTAACCCATATTAAAAAAAGCAACAAAATTAGTAAACTTTAAAAATGTAAAAAATGAAAAGTGATATGCAAATTCAAAAAGACGTTATGGACCAGTTAAAATGGGAACCATTTCTAAATTCATCAGAAATAGGGGTAGCAGTTAAAAACGGCATTGTAACCCTTTCGGGACAAGTTGATTCATATTCGAAAAAACTTACTGCAGAAAATTCAGCCAAAAAAATATCTGGAGTAAAAGCAATCGCAGAAGAAATTCAAATTGGGGTATCACCAGCATACAAAAAAAATGATGCAGAGATAGCGGAAGCAATACTTAATGCCTTAAGATGGCACACGGCAGTACAAGAAGAAAAAATTAAGGTTAAAGTAGAAAATGGAAATGTACGACTAGAAGGAGAAGTGGAGTGGGAATACCAACGAAACAATGCAAAAGTTGCCATTGAAAATCTAACTGGTGTGCGTTCAGTAATTAATGCAATTATAGTAAAGGCAAAAATTACCACCACTGATATTCAACAAAAAATCAGTGCAGCATTCCATAGAAGTGCCACCATTGATGCAGCAAAAATTAGGGCTGAAGTAATTTCCGGGAAAGTAACCCTTAGGGGAAAGGTTAGATCAATAGCTGAAAAAGAAGATGCAGAAACTGCTGCCTGGAATGCACCAGGAGTTACAAGCGTTGAAAGTAAACTGGAAATAGAAGTCCCAGAATATGCATTCGAAGAATAGCTATCATTAATACTTAAACAACCGGAAGTAAAAAAGTACTGTCACAATAAAAATAATTATTGAGACAGTACTTTTTAAACTTAAATGATTTAAAAATAGAAAAATAATAATATAGGGAAAGTTTATAGGAGGCTAAGTAATGTAAAGTAAAAATAGGAAAGACTAACCAGCAGCATATCCACCATCAACTGGCATAGCAATACCAGTTACAAAAGAAGCTGCATCAGAACAAAGCCATACCACCACCGCTGCTACCTCTTCAGGAGTACCCATTCTACCAATTGGCTCCATCGATTCATATTGTTTTTCAATAGCCTTGTCTTTACCTGTTAAGCGATCAACCATTGGGGTGTGAATAACTCCTGGGCAAACTGCATTGACACGTATTCCCTGAGCCGCATACTCCAAGGAAGCAGATTTAGTTAAGCCAACAACCCCATGCTTAGAGGCAGCATAGGAAGGAAGTCCTGCATAACCACCTAAACCAGCTACAGAAGAACAATTGACAATAACACCTTTATTAATTTTTAACATCTGAGGAATTTCATTTTTCATACATAACCATACCCCCTTTAAATTGACATTAATTGTATTATCCCAATTTTCCTCAGAACACAAATGTGTATTAGCAGCAACACCTTCAATGCCAGCATTATTAAAAGCAAAATCCAATCGACCAAAACGGGCAATTACCTGGTCAATTAAACTAATCACTTGTAAACCACTTGAAACATCACAATGAACAAAGAATGACTCGACACCAAGTGCATTAATTAAATGAAGAGTAGTACTATCTTTATCTTCGACCAAATCGGCTACAACAACCTTGGCGCCTTTTTTGGCAAAAGCAATAGCAGTTGCACGACCAATACCAAAACTACCGCCAGTTACAAGAGCAACCTTACCTTCAAAATCTTTAACCATAAAAAAATGATAAATAATGAAAAATTAAACACTAACAGAACTGAGTATTTGGTCAGGTGGTTGCTTAAGCTTTTTTAAGTGCTGTTTTACCATCCTTTTTATATCTTTTAAAGCCTCTTTCGCAGAAATTTTAAAGTCCTCAGTACGAGCATGCGCAACTAAATCCTCACCAAATAGGGTAAGCCTAATATCACAAATCTTGTTTTCTGAAGGCACAATCGTTTTATCTTCCTTTAATACCACTTCAGCCCTTGATACATTTTTAGCAGAATGAGAAAGATCTATTATTTCATTCCTAATCTCATTTACAATTTTCTCAGAAACCTTCCCATAGGTAGTATGAAACTCAATTGTCATAAAACAAATTTAAATAAACTAAAAACAAGTTAAAAATAAAGACATTCTTTTGCAGATTACATGATACTAATCAGTGAAAAATATGACATTGAGGAACAACAACAAGCGTAAAAAATGAAACACAATCATTTTAATGACAAGACTTAGTATAAATGAAATTATCAATTGACCAGAAAAACAGCACGAATTATAAAAAAAATGAAATGTTTACAACTCAGTATATAAAAAAGTGAAGAAAATGACAAATCAACTGGAATTAAACTAATCAATAAAAAACATTACTTATAAAAGAGCCAAATAATATTTTAAAAATGAAGTCAAATTTTGAAGAAAAAAACCTTATGCGCCTTGCTTATAGACAGAAATAATAATTACTTTACAGCCACCTTTTTTTGTCTCCATCTAGAAAGAGTAGGTAAAATAGTCATTGTTTGCTGAATAAGCTGGTCGTTCATTTTCATTTTTTTCATTTGCTCACTCACCAATAGTTTCATCCCTTCCAATGTAATATTAGCATTCGTAAATGAGCCATTTTGATAGCAGTAACTACAATAGATTAAATTTTTTGATCCATCTTTTTCAGTCCCAAACAGTGATGAATTATTGAGTGGCATACTGCAACTTTGGCAAAAATTATTAGTTTCCATATTTAGTAATTTTTAAGTTTTTGTAATTAAATAATCCTGACCAAAGCGGAACAGAAATTTAGAAATTTTAAGTTAACTATTTCTTTAATGTGCCAGACAAAAAGTTGTAACATTGAAATTTTTTATCAACATATTCTTTTTCAACAGCATGCATTTTTTGACGTATATCAAATTGTCTAATTTCGGAATCATGACTAATTAAAGTATCGTCAATTAATTTTCCATCCAATTGAAGAGAGTTACTTTGTTGTTGAATATCATTCTGTAACTTATAAAATTTATCAGATACTTCATTGAGTAAGTTTTGCTGTACTTCTACCTTATCGGCAATGCCAATGATCGAATTTCGACTAATCACATCTTCTAATTTCTGTTCGATTTCCTCCATTTCTTCATTGTAAAAAATGACTGCATTATTCCAATCTAATAGTTCAACAACATAATATTCAGCAATTTTGGAAGGCATAATTTAAAAAGTTTCTTATATACTAATTATAATAATAACACTTAAACATACTATCTATTTATAAACGACGGAAGTGAAATTAAATGCAAGCAACATAAGCAAATTACAAGTCATCGCTATATTCTGTATCAGGGTCAGAAAGGATAAACTCATCAGAAGAGCTACGTCCTAACTCATTCAATTCTTTAATTGTAAAATCATCCATATCAGAAGTTTGTTCCCATTTATCTTTCTGCTTAACTAAAATTTGTACAGACAACCCCAAACGATTCAAAAATTCTTTTTCTATATCAGCTGCTCTTGAAAAGGGCAATATTTCCAAAAAAGAAGAAAGATGGGTTTGCTTTACTTCTCCGATAGTTTTGCCGGCATAAATCAATTCCCTTTCATCGGACAAACCATAAATAGGATGAGGAGTAAGGTAAAACTCAATCTGTAGGTAAGGATAAAAATTTGAAAACGTATCTTGTATAGACCGAATAGTAGTAGTATCATTTATTTCGATATGCATAGAAATAGATTTGAATGGATTACCACTTCTCCCAATGGATATTTTTAGGATCATATTTCTTTTTAGGCTTATCTTGCCCTGTAGCGTGACCAATGGGAATAATATTTAACGGAATAATATGTGCTGGAATACTCAATTCCTTTCTTACAAAATCGATGGATTCTTGATTGGGATAAACTGCCGTCCAAACAGCCCCTAAACCTAATGCCTCTGCTGCCAACAAAATATTCTCACTTGCACAGGTACAATCTAGAAGAGAAAATAATTCACTACTCAATGCAGCTTCATCCGGAACAGCGCAAACAACAATACAAGTTCCTGCCTGAGGGATCATTTTGGCAAAAGGCAAACCGAAAGCTAACTTCTCCAACTTTTCTTTATTGGTAACTACAATAAATTTCCAAGGAAGCATATGAATAGCTGCCGGTGCTGCCATAGCCGCATGCAATATTTTTTCTACCTCTCCCCTACTTACCATTTCACCAGTATAATTTCTAACACTTCTTCTTTGTTCCATTACAGTTAAAGCATCCCTAAGTAATACTGTTTCCATATACTATTTTTTAATACTAATAAATTTATCTTGTTCAAATATATCAAGCAACATTTTTAAATTCAATGACGACTATTAGGAATTGAAGTGATAGTAATCAAGGCTAGTCAGTTTAAATTAAAAATAACTATCTGTTGTTCAATTACAATAACGGCAATTGCCAAGTTGAAAATTAAATATAGGAAAATCTGTGATAGGAATCATACCATCACTTGAGGCAGGTCATTACAAAAGGAGATAAACCTTGCTAAATTTAAAGAAAATAATTACTACCATTAACTATCAAAATATTCCAACAATTCAAAAAATTTAAGAACCAAATAATACATAAATACCATGAGTACTGAAAAAACAATTGCTGATCAATTACAATCACTTCAAAAAACTAAGGGTACTATTTGTGTTTCAATCATTTTGCCAACCCACCGAATATCTCCAGATAAAAGGGTAGATCTTCTAGCATTCAAAAGATCCATTGCTGCTGCCAAGCAATTACTACAATTTAAATACACAGTATCCAATATTCAACCACTTTTAGATGCTATAGATGACATCTATCAAAAAATAGATTTCTCGCATAATTCAGATGGGCTTGGGATATACATTTCATCAGATGTTAAATTAGCTGTTCAATTTCCGTTTCCAGTAGAAGAAAAAGTAATGGTTGCAGATAATTTTGAAATACGGGACTTACTGTTCAAAGCCAATTATTCGGCCCCTTTCCTTGTAATACTGCTTACAAAAAAAGAGGTTCGGCTTTTTAAAGGGTTATGGAATGAATTAACTGAAATCGTTGATCAAAATTTTCCAAAAATATATGAAGAAGAATATATATATAACCCACCAAGCAGAGGTACGCCATTTACAGGGCATGCGACAGTCAGGAACTTTGAAAAAGAAAAAAGCAACTTGGAAGAAATACGTATCAAGGATTTTTTTCATCAAGCAGATGAATTACTAAACCAATATATAGAAAATAACTCTCCGCTCATAGCAATGGGAGTAGAAAAAGACATTGCCTGGTTTGAAAAAATATCAATGCATGGGAAAAATATAATCGAAAAAATTAAGGGAAATTATGATTACTTGAATGAGAAACAACTTGCAGATATCACCTGGCCTGCTATGAATCAACATCTACAAATTCAAAGAAATTTACTAATCAAAGAACTAGAGGAAAAGCAAGGCGGACATATGGTAACCAGTGGAATTCAAAATGTATGGCAGGCAGCCAAAGAAGGCAAGGGGATGAAACTACTGGTAGAAAAAGATTTTCGTAAATCTGGATTTGTTACAGATGACGGGTACCAATTAC
>CANJDY010000190.1 GCA_947472635.1 Chitinophagaceae bacterium | reverse complement strand
TGCAAACCCGCTGATATCATACTTACCAAAAGGAATACGGCTACCATCAAACACCTTGCTAACAAAGGTGTTCAGGTAACTTCAGATAATGCGGCAGCGGTAAGAAAAAGCGAATTGATAATCTTGGCGATCAAGCCATTTCAGCTAAGTGACGTGTTACATGGTCTAAAAAAAGAACTTAGTTCTAAACACATTTTAATTTCGGTGGTAACTGGAGTAACGCTTTTAGAAATTGAATCCAACATTAAAAAGAAACTCCCTGTTTTCAGGGCTATGCCCAATACAGCCATTGCCATTCAGCAAAGCATGACTTGCATCAGTTATTCCAATGCTGCAGCTAGCCAGATTGATTTTGTGAATGAGTTGTTTGCCAACCTTGGGAAAGTAACCATGATAGATGAAAAACTGATGGATGCCGCTACCGTACTAGGTGCCTGCGGTACTGCCTTTGCGATGCGGTATATACGCGCAAATATTCAGGGCGGAATAGAAATTGGATTTGACGCAACCACTGCCAATCTGATTGCAGCACAAACCGTAAAAGGGGCAGCAGAATTATTATTACAAAAAGACACTCACCCCGAACAGGAAATTGATAAAGTAACCACGCCAAAAGGTTGCACCATTGCAGGACTTAATGAAATGGAGCACCAAGGATTTAGTTCTTCGTTGATTAAAGGAATTGCAACCAGTTTCAATAAAATTGCAAAGGGGTAAAACTTTCATTGCAAAACTTACTACTATCCCCTTACCTAGCTGCCCTTCTGTAAAAAAAATAAGCAAGCACCCCGAAAATAATATTGGGAAGCCAGGCAGCCAGAAAAGGTGTAAAATTACCCTTGGTGGCAAATACAAGCGAAAATCTACCCGACAGAATATAGAGCATACTTAAAACAACGCCAACGGCCAGATGAAAACCGCTACCTCCCCTTACTTTTCGGGAAGAAAGACAAACTCCAATCATCGATAAAATAATTACCGAAACGGGTATTGCATCCCGATTATATCTTTCCACTAGCAGGGAATTAATGCCTTCAGAACCCCTCATCGCCTCTTTTCTAATCAGTTCTTTTAATTCGGGAGTGGGAAGTCGGTCCTTTAAATACTCATCCTTTCTTAAATCAACCGGCTTGAAATTATAGGCTTTCAAAAGCGTTGCATGGTGCGTTAAATTTTCTTTTTCATTGTTTAACGTACGCTCAATCACATTATTCATTCTCCACTTTTTTGAGGCGGTATCCCAAGTGATATTATCGGCCCTGATATTATACTTTAGCCGGTTATTTTCAAATTTTTGAATAAAAAAATTGCTACCGGTTTTTGTCGTCGTATCATAATATTTGATACCTGCATAGGAATTAGAATCCAATCTGAAATAATAATTTTGTGGAAAAAACCTCGTCTCTGTAGGTGAAAAGTCAACATACTTTGCTTCAAAAACCCCCCAGATTGCATTGGCCTTTGGCAATACAAACTGGTAAACCAGCCAAAGAAAAACCGCCAAAAATACACTCCCTATCCAATAAGGAAAAAGAAAACGCCGGAAGCTTACACCACTGCTTAAAATGGCAATCACCTCTGAACGCTCCGCCATCTTTGCGGTAAAAAAAATAACGGCTATAAACACAAATAAAGGGAATAGCATGGCGTCAATGCGTGGGACTAGGCCAAAATAATAGTCGGTAATAATTTTGCTTACCGGCAATTTAGACCTAACAAAATCATTTGTTTTTTCACTGATATCTATCACAACTACCAAAGCGGTAAATAATAGTAAACAAAATAGAAAAGTAGTCAGGTATTTTTTTAGTATGTAGCTGTCTATTTTTTTCATTGAATGATATGGATACAAAACTAACTTAAAACAGGCAGCCTGAAAAATTGACGTTAAAGGTGATAGCAAAACTTACCCTAGAGGGCAATTTTGACCAAAAGACTTACAAGCGCTGCTGTAAACGAACTACCATCTCAGATTTCCATTGACTAAAATCCCCCGCAACGATATGCTCTCTTGCTTGCTTCACCAACCAAAGGTAAAAAGCGAGGTTATGTACACTTGCGATGGTAAGCCCCAGCATCTCCTTTGCCTTTAGCAAATGTCGGACATAAGCCTTACTATAATAATTACTTACCTCACAATCGATCCCATCATCCAGCACCGAAAAATCCCTTTCCCATTTTTTGTTGTCAATATTAATAACCCCATTACTGGTAAATAACATGGCATTGCGTCCATTACGGGTAGGCATTACACAATCAAACATATCAATACCCAGTGAAATACACTCCAAAATATTCCAGGGAGTACCCACCCCCATTAGATACCTAGGTTTTTGGACCGGTAAAATCTCGCAGCAATGCGCAGTAAAGTCGTACATCATTTCTATCGGCTCCCCTACACTTAGTCCACCAATGGCATTACCCGGGGCATTGCGGGAAGCAATCAACTCACAGGAGGCAGTTCGCAAGTCTTTATAGGTACTCCCCTGCACAATCGGGAACAAATTCTGCGAATACCCATATTTGTCGGGCGTTTCGCTGAAGCGCTCGATACACCTGTCGAGCCAGCGATGCGTAAGCTCCATACTTTTTTTGGCATAAGCGTAATCACTTGGATAGGGAGGACACTCATCGAAAGCCATTATAATATCCCCTCCAATTATTCGTTGGATATCCATTACTTTTTCGGGGGTAAACAAATGCTTACTGCCATCGATATGCGATTGAAAAATCACCCCCTCCTCATTTATTTTGCGATTGTTGGCTAACGAAAAGACCTGGTAACCTCCACTATCGGTCAATATGGGGTGATTCCAGCCCATAAACTGGTGCAACCCTCCTGCCGCCTCCAATGTCTCCAAACCGGGTCGTAAAAACAAATGATAGGTGTTTCCTAATATAATCTGAGCCTTTACATCCTGTTGTAATTGTTGCTGGGTAACTGTTTTCACACTCCCAACGGTTCCCACAGGCATAAAAATAGGGGTCTGAATTTCTCCGTGATCAGTTACCATTTTACCTGCCCTCGCCTTGGAATGAGCATCAGAATGTTGTAATTCAAATTGTAGTGCTGCCATAAAAAAATTAGCCCGCAATAATAAGCGGGTTACAAAAATATTGTTTATTTAATCAAATAGGTCCTCACGCTTACCACTTACACCAACATTGAGTTGCTGGCAACGTTATTTTAGACTACAGAGGCGAAGGAGTTGAGGCAAAGGATTTTTTGATTGCCCTTAGATTCACTCTGTTTAAAAATGGGTAAAATTTCAAGAACCACCTATTTTTGCATCTATGAATCTAACTTACTTTCTTCTGCATTGGCAGGAGATTATATTCTTCCTGTTTTGTAGTACCGCACTCATTCAGATTTCCTATTACCTATTTTTCTTTTCCCGACTCGCTTTTCACAAATCCGCGGCTAAAAACAATTCGCAAACACATCCGGTATCTGTAATTATTTGTTCCAGAGATGAAGCAGCCAACTTGGCAAAAAACCTTCCCGGATCACTGCTGCAGAAATATTCAACTTCTCATGAAGTAATTGTGGTTAATGATAATTCATTTGACGATAGTAAATACTTATTGGAAGAGTTTGAACGAAGTTTCAAGCATTTGAAAGTAGTGGAATTAAAGCAGGAAGCAATATTGATTACGGGAAAAAAATTCCCCTTAAGTGTGGGTATCAAAACTGCAAAATATGAAATCGTTTTACTTACTGATGCGGATTGTGTGCCTGCCAGTGAAAACTGGATAGAAAAAATGCAGGAAAGCTTTGACGACTCAACAGAAATTGTATTGGGCTATGGTGCTTACCATAAAAGAAAAGGCTTACTCAATCGGTTGGTTAGATGGGAGACCTTTCACACAGCATTACAATACCTTACTTATGCATTGGCTGGAAACCCTTACATGGGAGTAGGAAGAAACCTGAGTTACAAAAAAACAATTTTTTTTAGACACAAGGGTTTCTCCGCATTTAACCATGTTGCCAGTGGAGATGATGATCTGTTTATCAATACAGCGGCAACCAAAACAAATACCAATATCAATATTTCACCCGAGGCATTTACATTAAGTGACGCTCCTGCCTCTTGGAGCCAGTGGATAAAACAAAAAAGAAGGCATTATAGTACTGCCAAGTATTACCGCCCCCTACACAAATTTTTATTAGGGATTTATTCTATTTCCCATTTTTTATTTTACCCACTATTAGTAGCGGCCCTAGTTTTTTATAACTGGCAATGGAGCCTACTGGTTTTTTCCTTCCGCTTTATCATTCAAGCAATCATGTTATACCCTGCTATGAAAAAATTAAATGAAAAAGACTTATTTCCGTTTTTTTTATTGTTGGATATATGGATGTTTTTTTATTATTTCATTTTTTCCACTACTTTGATAATGAAGCCAAAGGGTGGATGGAAATAATAAGCTGTTACCTTTTTAAATAGTTCTTACTGAAATTTCAATACGCAAGCAAAAAAAGCATGGAAACAATTCAAAAATACTTCACCGATTTTACTGAAGCTCAACTGCAGCAAATGAATGCGTTGAAAGGGTTATATAGTGAGTGGAACGAAAAAATAAATGTCATTTCACGCAAGGATATGGATAATTTTTATGAACACCATGTGCTCCACTCTCTTGCCATTGCTACCCAGTTTGAATTTGCTCCAGGAATGGAAATCATGGATTTAGGAAGTGGTGGCGGATTTCCCGGAATTCCGTTGGCCATTTTTTTTCCAGCCACTCAATTCCATTTGGTAGATAGCATTAATAAAAAACTAAAAGTAGTGAATGAAATAGCAGCTGCCATTGGCCTGCAAAATGTAAGTACCCAACATGGTAGAGCCGAAGAAATTAAAAACAGGAAATTTGATGTAGTGGTTTCTAGGGCGGTTGCCCCACTAAAGGACCTTTGGTGGTGGAGTAAGCCCCTATTGAAAAAAGGCAGTAAACCAAATGGACTCATTTGCCTGAAAGGAGGTGATTTGGCACAAGAAATTTTTGAAAGCAACTGCAAACCAAGGATTTGGGAAATCGAAAAAATATTTGAGACTCCCTTCTTTAAGGATAAATTTTTATTACAAGTTGCCATATAGCCTTTTCTGATAAAGAACAACCTATACACCCTTTAGGGTATTGTTTTCTATTAAATTTTTATTGAACTTCACATTTCATGAATATATCAGTAGCGATAGTGGAAGATAATAATGATATCCGGCAGGCACTGGAACAAATTATTGAAATGTCTGATGGCTATTCGCTTGCCGGTACCTGTATCAATGGGGAGGAAGCCTTGTTACAAATCCCTCTCTTTAAGCCGGCCATTGTACTGATGGATATCAATTTAGGAGGCATCAGCGGTATCGAAGTGGTAAAACAGCTAAAAAGGGATATGCCAGAAGTCTTATTTATGATGTGCACTATTTATGAAGAAGATGAAAAAATTTTTGAAGCGCTCAATGCTGGTGCCAGCGGCTACATTCTTAAAAAAACTGCTCCCGATAAATTACTAGATGCAATAAAAGAATTACAAGAAGGTGGGTCGCCAATGAGCAGCCAAATAGCTAGAAAAGTGGTTACCCATTTTCAAAATCCAGCAGTTGCTCCTTCACTAAAAGATTCGCTTGATTTATTGTCAAAGCGAGAAAAAGAAATACTTGAAATGCTTGCCAAAGGATTAATATACAAAGAAATTGCAGAGCAAATATTTATCAGTCC
>CANJDY010000189.1 GCA_947472635.1 Chitinophagaceae bacterium | reverse complement strand
TGGAGCTGCTATGCAGCGGGGACTTATCTTGGATTTTTTGTAATTCCAGAAACCTCCGGACTGCCCATTGCAGCTGCTTTTCCTGTGTTGGCCTTTGCCAGTATCGGTATGATTATCACTCCCGGCGGAATTGGCAGTTACCAATGGTTTATAATGGGGGTAATGGTTTTATATGGCATCGATGAAGGGCACGGGTATGCCAATGGACTACTTCAATGGGTTGCTCAATTTTTCATTATTTTGGTGGTAGGCTTTGTTTCGCTGCTTGCCTTACCCTATTATAATAGGCAACCGACCAACCCTATAACCGCTGCTGATTAAATAAAACAAAAACTTAACCTTCATTTTCTTTTTTTATTAAGCCAACTACTTACTTTTGAAAGATTATTCTAAATAAAAATCGTTGATAAAACAAAAAGTAATTGTTCGGGATATCAGTTGGTTATCTTTTAATAGCAGGGTCTTGCAGGAAGCTGCAGATGAATCCGTTCCTTTAAGAGAAAGAATTCGTTTTTTGGGTATTTTTTCAAATAATTTGGATGAATTTTTCCGCGTACGGGTGGCAACACTCAAGCGGATGATTGCCGTTGGCAACAAGGGGAATATGCACCTGGAAGTTTCTCCAGAAATGATCTTAGCGCAAATACAGGAAAGAGTAATCGCCCAACAAAAAGAGTTTGACCGCATTTGGAATGAAATACTAAGGGAGTTAAAAAAACAAAAGACATTCCTAATCAATGAAAAGCAACTCAACAGGGTTCAACAAAAATTTATTACTACCTATTTCAATGATGAAATCAGGAGTAATATTGTACCGCTGATGATTGAAAGCATACAGGCATTTCCAACACTGAGCGACAAATCGATTTACCTAGCCTGTAAATTATCAAAAAAAGACAAAAGCATTCCCCAACGTTTTGCGCTGGTATCGGTGCCTGCAAGACGATTACCAAGATTTATACTTCTTCCCTCCAAGCAAAATGAAAAACACATTATTTTACTGGAAGATGTTATTCGGTTTTGCCTTCCTTATATTTTTTCTTTTTTCGGATATGATGTTTTTTCGGCTCATATCATAAAAGTTACCCGTGATGCCGAAATTGACATAGACAATGATGTAGCCACTTCTTTAATGGAAAAATTAGAAAAGGGAATTAAAAACAGAAAAAAAGGAAAACCAGTCCGGTTTATATTTGACAGGGACATTGACCCTTCCCTTCTCACTTATTTGGTAAAAAGATTGGGGCTCTCTGAAAAAGACAACCTAATACCTGGTGGAAGGATTCATAATTTTAAGGATTTTATTGATTTTCCAGAATCTGTATTTGAGCAAAAAAGTAGCCGTAAAAAACCATTTGTACATCCCGCTCTAATCAATGCCACCCGTGTATCGGACATCGTTTTAAAAAAAGATGTTTTGCTTAGCTTTCCGTATCACTCCTATGATAGTGTAACCGATTTGCTTAGGGAAGCAGCCATAGACCCACAAGTCACTAGTATCAAAATTACTTGTTACCGACTTGCACCCCGATCCAAAATAATTAATGCCATAACCAATGCGGTTCGAAATGGTAAACAGGTGACGGCAGTGATTGAACTAAGGGCAAGGTTTGACGAAGAAGCTAACCTAGAATGGAAAGAAGAATTGGAGGAAGCAGGTGTTAAAGTGCTGATAGGTGTTCCCAATATGAAAGTGCACTGTAAAATTTGCCTTATAAAAAAAGTAATCAACAATAAAACGCTTCACTACGGATTTGTAAGTACCGGCAACTTAAATGAACGCACTGCCAAAATATACGGAGATCATTGCCTGCTTACTGCAGACAAGAATATCATGGCAGATGTAATCCGTGTTTTTCATTATTTAGAACAACCGAAAACAAGGATAAGTTTTTTAAGCGCCTGCAAAACACTATTGGTAAGTCCTACCAACATGCGGAATCAACTGATGCAGCTAATCGCGAAAGAAATAAAATATGCCAAATCAGGAAAATATGCAGCCATCCTGCTGAAAGTAAATTCACTCAGTGATGAGTCATTAATTGAAAAATTGTATGAAGCTGCAAAAGCCGGCGTAGAAATTAAAATAGTGGTGAGGGGCATATTTTGTATGTTAACAGATAATAAACAGTATCTACATCCTGTTCAGGCAATCAGTATCGTGGATGAATACCTCGAACATGCCAGGATAATGCTTTTTCATAATAATGGAGATGAAAAAGTATTTATTTCCTCAGCAGATTGGATGGTTAGAAATATTGACCACCGCATAGAAGTCGCTTGTCCCATATTCAATAAATCAATCCAGCAGGAATTGAAGGATATTTTACAGATCCAATTGTCGGACAATATCAAGGCGCGAAAATTGGACAACCTGCTTTCCAACCAATATGTGAATCCAAGAAATACAAAGAAAATTCGTTCGCAGGTAGAAACCTACAATTATTTAAACCGTAAACTGAGTAATTAACAATATGAGATTAGCAGCAATCGATATCGGCAGTAATGCGGCAAGACTGTTAATCACAGAAGTATCGATTGACGAAAAAGGTGCCACCAATTTTAATAAACTCAATTTAGTAAGGGTACCCTTGCGACTAGGTTTTGATGTATTTGAATTTGGAATTATTTCAAAGCCAAAAATAGGAATGGTGCTACAAACCATGAAAGCCTATAAACATTTATGCAATGCCTATAATGTTACCTTTATCAAAGCCTGTGCCACCAGCGCAATGAGAGATGCGAAAAATTCGGCAGACATTATCCGAAAAGTTAAACTGGAAACTGAAATCGAAATCGAGGTGATATCTGGTGACTTTGAAGCCGGATTGATTTATGAAAACCATGTGGCAGAGAATATGGACAAGGACCATAGCTACCTGTACATTGATGTAGGAGGCGGTAGTACTGAAATTTCTTTCTTTAGCAACGGAATTCTTATCTACAAAAAATCATTCAACATCGGTACTATCCGGCTACTTAAAAATATGGTAACCGACAAGGATTGGGATGAAATGAAAGACGTTTTGCGAAATGTAATCAAAGGTCAAAAAGAAGTTGTAGCAATTGGCAGCGGGGGAAATATCAACAAGGTTTTTTCAATGAGCAAACGAAAAGATGGCAAACCGCTTACCCTCGAGCTATTAAGGGATTATTACAAGGAACTAAGCAGTGTTAATTTATCTGACAGAACCTTAAAGTATAATCTAAGAGCCGATAGGGCCGACGTAATAGTCCCGGCCATACTGATTTACATTAACGTGATGCGATGGGCCGGTGCCGACCAAATTTATGTTCCAAAGATTGGTTTGGCCGATGGATTAGTAAAACATTTGTGGGAAGAAGTAAAAGATGAATACCAAGAAAAAGAATAATTATTATTGGATTGATAACGAAAAAATACCCAGAAAAATACCTTGTCGCTTTGCAGCAATTTAAAAATACTTACCCGTTAATAATACAAAATAACCCTTTATGTCAACTCCAGCAGTAGCCTATAAAAAAGTAACGACTCATACCATTCAAAAAATGAAAATAGCTGGGGAAAAAATCTCCATGATTACTGCCTATGATTATTCTTTTGCAAAAATATTTGATGCAGCTGGCATTGACATCATTCTCGTAGGCGATAGTGCTAGTAATGTGATGGCCGGCCATGTTACTACCCTACCGATTACCTTAGACCAGATGATTTACCATGCCCAAAGCGTAGTTAGAGCACACCAGAGAAGCCTAATCGTAGTAGATATCCCCTTCGGATATTACCAATCTAATTCTGAAATAGCACTAGCTTCCGCAATAAGAATAATGAAAGAAAGTGGTGGACATACCGTAAAACTAGAAGGAGGCGAAGAAGTAATCGATTCAGTAAAAAAAATTGTTCGTGCAGGTGTTCCCGTTATGGGACACCTTGGGTTAACTCCCCAATCAATCAATAAATTTGGCACCTATACAGTAAGAGCCACTGAAGAAGTGGAAGCAGATAAACTAAGAAAAGATGCGCTGCTTTTACAGGAGGCAGGATGCTTTGCGATTGTATTGGAGAAAATCCCCGCCTCCCTTACAAAAGAAGTGACAGATAGTTTATCGATTCCTACCATTGGTATCGGAGCAGGAGGCGATTGTGATGGTCAGGTACTGGTAATGCATGATTTACTAGGAATCAACACAGATTTTACTCCACGTTTTTTAAGAAAATACCTAAACCTACATGAACAAATATCCACTGCCGTTAAACAGTACATACAAGATGTAAAAACGAAGGACTTTCCCAATGAATTGGAACAGTACTAGCGGTGCGCTTTGGTGAATGGGCAATGGTGAATGGTGAAACATAGTCCATCCCTGCTAATGCATTGCAAGGCCCAGGGGCCTCTCACCTGATGAAATGGATTTTTTCTATTACCTTTTTGCAGGATTTCGAAAAACGGAACTTTGGTAAATTTTTGAATTAAAAAATACCATTCTTCCCTATTTTTGCTGCTCCTTAAAGATATTCTATGCGAAAAGCCCTTTTTATAGTTTGTATTGTTTTATCAATAAACGCCTTCGCACAAAATCCACTCAATCTAGACCCTGTAACCCTTACTACCACTAGAGCCCCTCAAAAGACAAGTGAAACTGGCAGAAGCATAACCGTGGTAGATGGCAGCCTTTTCAAGCAATTACCCGTACTCTCAATCGATGAGTTGTTGAAATATGTTCCTGGTGTGGAAGTTCAATCACGAGGCCCAATGGGAGCACAAAGCGATATTGTAATGAGAGGAGGCACTTTTCAACAAGTATTGGTATTGGTGGATGGAATTAAATCAAATGACCCAATTACAGGTCACTTTTCTTCCTATATCCCAATCGCTCCCTCCGAAATTGATCGCATCGAGGTATTACGTGGCCCTGCAGCAGCCATCTATGGAGCAGAAGCTGTTGGTGGAGTTATCAATGTAATTACAAAAACTTTCAACCAATTTAAAAAAGAAAAGAATACCAATGCAAAAATAGGAGTAGCCCTGGGAGAATATGGATTGATGAATGTCAATGCTGGCTTTCACAATTCCGGACCCAAAATAAACACGGCAATGGGTATATTGAGTAACAATAGTTCCGGACAGCTTTTAAGAGGAGCAACCAGAGGGTACCTTTACAACCAGACTGTAAGTGGTTCTGTTGCATATATGATGAAATGCGATTGGCAGTTATCACTCAGAAGCAGTTACGATAGCAGGGATTTTGCCGCGCAAAACTTCTACACTACTTATAAATCTGATACCGCCACAGAAAAAGTAAACACCTGGTGGAATCAACTACAATTGAAACAGCAAAAAGGAAAATATAGCCAGCAAGTGGACCTGCTTTATAAACAAACCTTCGATCATTATTTATTCAACCCCCGTTCAATCGCCAATGAAAATAAATCGAGGCTTATAATGCTGCAATATCTGTATGCGCAAAAAATAAATCAACGGTTTAACCTAAGTCTAGGAGCTCAATTAGACAGAAGATCCATTATATCCAACGACAGAGGAAATCATGCAACAAACCATGGCGCTGCATTTGGAAATGTATTGTTCAATCAAAATAGCTGGAAAATTGCGCCAAGCCTCAGACTGGATTGGGATGAAAATTATGGCGCCGCATTACTTCCCCAGTTGAACATAGCCTATCAACTTGATAAAATAACTTTACGAACCAATGCCGGCAAAGCCATCCGCAGTGCAGATTTCACAGAACGATACAACAATTATAACAAAGCAATCGTTTCAAGCGG
>CANJDY010000188.1 GCA_947472635.1 Chitinophagaceae bacterium | reverse complement strand
GAAATGAAGCGGTGTAAATCCAATGGTTTGTGCTGTGGTGCCGGTGGTGGCCAGATGTTTAAAGAAGAAGAGAAAGGAACTATTCGTGTTAATCTTGAAAGAAGTAATGAAGCACTAGATACCGGAGCTACTATCATTGCAGCTGCTTGTCCTTTTTGTAATACAATGCTATCGGATGGAGTAAAAAGCAGCAATAAAGAGGAAGAAGTTCAGGTACTTGATATCGCAGAATTAATCGCCCAGTCCATTTAAAAAATTAATATGAACCTACAATTTCAGGATCAAATACCAGTAGAATTTAATGATTTATCCAAAGTATGGATCTACCAAAGCAGCCGTTTGTTTTTAATGAGCGAAGCCTTGGAAATTGAAACCATTCTTGAACAATTTGTAGCCTCCTGGAAAAGTCATGGTGATGAGGTAAAGGGATTTGGTAATTTATTTTTCGGACAATTTATTGTACTGATGGCAGATGAAACAGCCACCGGAGTAAGTGGATGCAGTACAGATAGCTCGGTGAGAATAGTGAAAGAAATTGAACAAAAATATGCTGTTCAATTTTTCGAAAGACAAACATTGGCATTTGTGGTAAAAGATAAAATTCAGCTGCTGCCACTGTCACAACTAAGCTATGCTGCAGAAAATGAATTTATAGAAGCTGACACGTTGTATTTTAATAACACAGTTCTAACTAAGAAAGAATTATTAGAAAAATGGATTATCCCTATTAAAGAAAGCTGGCTATCCAAACGGATTAGCTTTCCAGCAGTAAGTTGATAAAATTATTTTTCTGAAGGATTTCTTTTTAGATAGTTTAACTTGGTAATTGTAGCCTCTAAGCGAGCTAATTTGGTGGTTTCTTTTTTAGCACCCGCTATCCAAGTGATATATTCATTTTTATTAGCAAATGACAGGGTGTCAAAGAAAGACTTTGCCGCTAGGTTTTTTGAAAATAACAACTCCAATGCCGCGGGGGTGGTGATCGTCTTTTTTTCAGCTTTTATTACTTTCTTTTCTACAACAACGGAAGTTGCCATTATGGGATTTGCTTTTTTAAACCGCATAGCGGTCCAGATACTATCTAAGGTGATTAAACGTACCTCTTCGTACCCAAAATGAGCGATGCACTCCCAATTACATTCTCTAGTCAAATCGCTGACAATCTTGGATGCTGCTTTAGGGTAGGCTACCCAAAGTTTTGCATCGTCATGTAAGGCAGGCACTACATCCGTTAAAATATCTGTAAGTTGCTTATGACTGATTGCAAATACAAGAGCGAAATCAATTTTCCTAGCTTTAAGCAAGGGGGTAACATTTTTTGCAAAGGATATTTTTACAAATTGCTTCTCAACTGTTGAAGGCAAACCTTGAATCAATAAATTTTTTTCATCCTTCAATTGTAACTTCTCTAACATTGACAGCGACGGAGCTAATACTTCCATGTAAAAACTTATTTAAATAAAAAAAGGCAACCAAAAATGGTTATTCAACAAACTTCTCAAATCACTATACCGCAAACTTGAGGACAGCTTAAAAAAAAGTAACGCAAATTTAATTTTAATTTTTAACATAGCCCCATAAAACTGAGCATTTACAGCTAGTTAGCCCAAAATAGCTGTAATTTATTTTACAGGAGGCTGGTAATATTGTAAGGCTTCATTCATATAACCCTGTAATCGGGAGATCCGATTTTCATCGGCAGGGTGGGTTGCTAAAAATTCCGGGGCGTGTTCATTACCGGCAGCCTGAGACATTCTTTGCCAAAATTGGATAGCTTCCTTGGGATTATAGCCTGCCATTGCTGCGAATATCAAACCAAAATGATCTGCTTCATATTCTTGTTTTCTTGAATTGGGCAAGCTAAAGCCTATTTGACTTCCAGGTCCAAATACTCCATTAAAGATGCTATTCACTTTGCGATTGTTAGAGGTTAATACATCTCCCGCAATGCCAACCCCCTGCGTAATAAGCGCCTGGCTCATCCTTTCATTACCATGACTAGCTACTGCATGGGCAATTTCATGCCCGAGTACAATGGCCAATGCCGCTTCATTTTGAGCTACCGGCAATAAACCGGTATATACTACCACCTTGCCTCCGGGCATACACCAAGCATTGACTTCTTTGTTTTCTACCAAATTAAATTCCCATTTGTACCCTTCTAGTATTTTTCCTTTTCCTTTATTGGTATAATATTGGGTAATGGCATTTTGAATTCGACTTCCTACCCTACGTACCATCTCGGCATCCTTACTTCCAGCAGAACCAATGACCTTGCTTTGGGATAAAAATGATTTATATTCAGAAAGTGCCATTTGCTGAAGTTGGCTTTCAGGTAATATAGTGAGTTGTCTTCTACCAGTAACAGCATTGGTAGTACAGGAACTATATAAAAAAGATAAAGATATCAGGTGAGAAAATAGCTTTTTCATTTTATTAATATTTACTTTTCTAAGATGGTTCAATATGGATACTTATTTGAAATGGACTCAAACTAGTACAAAAGGGCAAAAAAATTAGATTGGGATAGAAAAATGTTGTACGAAAAAAGCAACAAGCATTTACCCCCCTGGAATCTGAAAACTTAATAAAATGGCAGGATTTGGGGGAATTATTTCCGATTGAGTTTTCGTTTATCCCTGGCTTTAAAAATAGGTACTCTACTTTCACTACCCCTTAAAATTTTGACAATATTTTTTTGATGGGTAAGTATAATCAGTAGGGCCACTAATACTGCAAATATTCTATAAAGTGGAACATCGTCATTCCAAATCCAAAGTACGCAGATAGGCAGTGCAATTCCCGCTAAAATAGAACTTAATGAAACATAGCGGGTAAGGTATAATACTAGTAGAAAAACTCCCACACAACTTGCTGCTATCAACGGCTGAACAGTTAAAATCATTCCAAATAAGGTGGCAACCCCTTTTCCACCCCTAAATTGAGCGAAAATTGGGAATATATGACCTATTACAGCAGCTAACCCTAGACCTACCATTAAATTGGTTCTATCCCACTCGTCTGTAAGGTAATGAGGTAAAAAACAGTATAAAGCTACCGCTGCCATTCCTTTTAGGATATCGAAAACCATTACAATAGTACCATATTTAGCACCTAATACCCGAAAGGTATTGGTAGCACCCATGTTTCCACTTCCATAATCTCTAATATCGATATGAAAAAAAACTTTGCTTATGATTAAAGCAGATGGAATTGATCCGATAAAGTAGGCTAATACGATTAATAGTAGTTCGTTCATTCTTTCTTTAGTAGGTTCGAAATACAAATATACCTGATATTTGTTCATCATCACATTTAATTCATCCTAATGTTTTGCCAATTAGGGCATCATTGCCAGTACCAAAATCCAGTCGCCCCGTTGTAAAGTGGAACTATAGTGCAATCCTGCTTCAGCCAATGATGCAATTACTAGCGGTTCATTCTCTTTTAAAAACCCACTCAATAAAATATAAGTACCTGAAAATGAATCTAATACGATTGATTTTAAATTAGGAAGGATTACATTCAGATTAATATTGGCCAAAATAACATCGAATTTTTCTTCAACCGGCAAACAATCCAATTGCGCTATGCGGATATTGGTACATCCATTTTGTTCGATATTTTCATGAGTATTCGTAATACTCCACTCGTCATAGTCAATGGCAAAAACATTGGATGCACCCAATTTACTGGCTAAAATTGCCAATACACCGGTCCCAGTTCCAAAATCCAGCACAGATTTTCCATTAAAATTAAGTTCCTGCATCTGCTGAATCATCAAATAGGTAGTAGCATGGTGCCCGGTGCCAAAACTCATTTTAGGGGTAATAATGATTTCATGTGCCACCTCCACAAGAGGAGCATGAAAACTTGCCCTTATCCCCACAAAATCATCTACTAGCACGGGTTGGAAACCTTCCTCCCATTGCTTATTCCAGTTGATGTTTTCAACTGTATATTTTTGATACACTAGTTTTTCAAACATTTCAATCACCGCGGCAAATTCAGCTTGTTTAAAAAGATGTTCAGTAATGAATGCCTTTAGAAGCTGCGGCTCTTCTTCAAAACCTTCGAATCCTTGGTCGGATAACAGCGCAACCAATTTTTCCTGTTGTTCATTGTCTTGAATGTCAAAATCGAATTGGAGATAGTTCATCCTGTTATTTTTATATTATTTCAACAAAAGCAATAGCCTTTTTGAAAGTTAGCACTAAAAAAAACTCCGAAGAAAAATCTCCGGAGTATATAATGAATCTGATTAAATTAAGGTCTTTCCTGTGCTTCAGGCTTTGGCATCAATGCCTTGCGGCTGAGTTTAAACTTGCCGGTACGCTGATCCACCTCTAATAATTTCACTTTCACTCGATCTCCTTCCTTAAAGATCCCTTCCATGGTTTCCAAACGTTTCCAGCTGATTTCACTAATATGCAATAAGCCTTCTTTTTTAGGTAAAAATTCTACAAAAGCACCGAATTCCTTAATGCTCTTAACAGTACCTTCGTACGTATCCCCTACTACTGGTACAGCAATCAATCCCTTGATCCAATTGACGGCTTTGTCCAAACTTTCTTTCGACGCAGAGAATACGCTTACTTCACCTACATTGTTAACTTCTTCAATATTGATGGTAGCACCTGTTTCACGCTGCATTTCCTGAATAACTTTACCACCGGGTCCGATTACGGCTCCGATATATTCTTTATCGATAGTTAATTTAACCATTCTTGGAGCATGTGGTTTCACTTCCTCTCTATGAGCAGGCATACATGCATACATGGCATCCAGAATATGCAAACGACCTTTGCGAGCTTGTTCCAAAGCCTGGCGCATAATATCCATACTTAAACCATCTACTTTAATATCCATTTGCACACCACAAATGCCATCACGGGTTCCCGTTACTTTAAAATCCATATCGCCCAAATGATCTTCATCTCCCAAAATATCTGTTAACACCGCAAATTGGTCTTCTTTTTTGATCAATCCCATCGCCACACCACTTACATGCTTTTTAATAGGTACACCTGCATCCATTAATGCTAGAGAACCCGCACAAACAGTAGCCATTGAAGATGATCCATTACTTTCCAAGATATCACTTACTACTCTAACTGTATAAGGATATTCAGATCCAGGCATCATTTTTTTCAGAGAACGCATGGCAAGGTTACCATGACCTACTTCTCTACGGCCAACACCACGCATCATTTTTACTTCACCAGTAGAAAAAGGTGGAAAATTATAATGCAAAATAAATTTGGTGTAATCTGATTTGAAAGCACTTTCAACCAATAACTCATCTAATGGAGTACCGAATGTAACCGTTGTAAGAGATTGAGTCTCCCCTCTAGTGAACAAGGATGAACCATGAGGAGTTGGTAAAATATTTGTTTCCATAGATAGGGCACGAATATCTTCAGTACCCCTACCATCTAAACGTTTTCTATCATTTAGGATCATATCCCTTACCACATTGTACTGTAATTCTCCAAAATAATGACCTATCAACGCCTTGTCTTCTGAAGGTAATTCTTCTCCTAAAAATTCTTTCACTTCTTTTTTCAATGCATCAAATGCATCGCTTCTGTCATGCTTTGCAGAAGCAGATGAAGCAATCGCATAGGTTTTATCTTTACCAAATGCAATGATTTTTTCATTCAACTCCTCATTACGGTAAGGTTTGGTATAAGCCCTTTTGGTAGCACTTCCCACCTTATCTCTCAAACGCTGCTGTGCCTTAATTTGAATTTTGATAGCTTCAT
>CANJDY010000187.1 GCA_947472635.1 Chitinophagaceae bacterium | reverse complement strand
TTATCGGTTGGGACTATGATAACTGTATCATGCTACCTTACAAGTTTTGCAAACAAATTGTAAAAGAAGAATATGCCAACCCAGTTCTCATTGCAAAGGGAAAAGACAATGTAACCCCTACCGCACTGATGGATGAGTTGAAAGGAATTATGCGCCAGATCCGCAGACTGAGCCCTACCCAGGAAGATAATTTTTCACTCAACAGTGTGGAAGCATTTAGCAAGGCAATCACTGGCTTATTTGGAACCGTTAATATTGTGGGTGGTCTGATAGGGATTATTAGCTTAATCGTAGGGATGTTTGGAATTGCCAATATTATGTTTGTAACGGTGAAAGAAAGAACGAGTGTGATTGGACTAAAAAAAGCAATTGGCGCCAAAAAAGGCAGTATTTTATTTGAATTTTTACTAGAAGCCACCATACTCTGTTTGATGGGAGGAGCAATCGGTTTAACAATGGTTTATATACTCACCTTGATACTTTCCGGACCACTTGACTTTCCTGTATATGTTTCCCTTCCTTTGTTAATAAGCACGGTCATCATTTGCCTTGTGGTTGGTATTTTAGCAGGAATATTCCCAGCATCGAGGGCAGCCAAAATGGATCCAGTAGTTGCCATCAGAAGTAAATAGTACCCTATTAAATCGAATAGAGGTAATCTACCAGAAAAAATATTGCAAAAATTTATTATATCGAACAGCAAGATTATTGTTTAAAAAAAATCCATTCCACTATTTTTGCACCATGGAGAGTCAATCCAACAAAGGTCATAAAGAAATTTACCGGAAGGCTGTTCATTCAGGCGATGTGACCATTTTAGCGATTGAATCCTCCTGTGATGATACTTCTGCGGCCATTTGCAAAAATGGGGAAATACTTTCCAACATTACTGCCAACCAGGCGGTGCACGAGAAATATGGCGGAGTAGTACCCGAACTAGCTAGCAGAGCTCATTTACAACATATCGTACCCGTAGTTGCCGAGGCCTTACGAATTGCTGATTGTGACCTATCATCCATAGATGCCATTGCCTTTACCCAGGCACCTGGCTTGATAGGATCATTACTGGTAGGTACCCAGTTTGCCAAATCGCTGGCCCTTTCATTAGATAAGCCGTTGATTGCCGTTCATCATATGCAAGCACATGTACTGGCTAATTTAATTGCGGAAGACAAACCTTCTTTCCCTTTTTTATGCCTCACGGTTAGTGGTGGTCATACCCAAATAGTATTATGCAAATCTGCTGCTCAAATGAAAGTAATTGGTGAAACCATTGATGATGCGGCGGGCGAAGCATTTGACAAAACTGCCAAACTTTTGGGATTACCCTACCCTGGCGGTCCGTTGGTTGACAAATATGCGAGAGAAGGAAATCCAAATCGCTTTCAGTTTCCCGAACCAAAAATACCCGAATTAAATTTCAGCTTCAGCGGATTAAAGACTTCCATCTTGTATTTTTTAAAGAACGCCGGGACTAGCAATGTTTTCAAGGAAGAATTTACAGTATCTGAAGAAAATAGGAAACAATTCATCGAAGAAAATCTGGCTGATATCTGTGCATCCGTTCAACACAGAATTGTTTCTATCCTAATTAATAAGTTAAAGAAAGCGGCTAAACAATATGGTATTCATCAAATTTGCATAGCCGGTGGCGTTAGTGCCAATAGTGGATTACGCAAAGCGCTAAAAGAAACCGGCGAAAAAATGGGTTGGCAAACTTATATCCCTGCTTTTGAATACTGCACCGACAATGCAGCGATGATTGCTATTACCGCCCATTTTAAATATTTGGAAAATGATTTTTCAGATTTGAGCATCAGCCCTTCGCCCAGAGCAGTTTGGGCGTAAAAAATGGACTTTTTTTCAGTTGTAAGTTGTTATTTCAGTGCAATAAGAAATCAGAAACATATTTAAAAACTAACAGTTATCAATTATCCGTTATCAGTTAATTAATTATCAGTTATCCATTATCAGTTAATCAATTCATTTGTCAAACTCCTATTTTCAATTCAAGCAATTTACTATCGATCAGGACAAATCTGCCATGAAGGTTTGTACCGATGCCTGCCTATTTGGAGCGGTAGTGGCGGAAAAAATATACAAGGAGCATAACAACATATCTAACTTACTAGATATTGGATCAGGCACTGGATTATTAAGTCTACAGGTAGCACAAAAAAGCACCACTACCATTGATGCATTGGAAATAGAGGAAGCTGCATTTGAACAAGCAAGGCAAAATTTTGACAACTCTCCTTGGGGCGAAAGATTGAATATGTTAAATAGGGATGCGTTGGATTTTAAGTCAGATAAAAAATACGATTGTATTATTTCCAATCCCCCTTTTTTTGAAGGAGACTTACGATCAGATAACAAACAAAAAAATGCAGCCAAACATGATACTACTTTAACATTGGAACAACTGTTACGAGTAATCGATGAGCATTTATCACCACTGGGTTATTTCGCTGTGCTGCTCCCCTATCAGCGAGTAGATTATTTTATTTCAATAGCTGCAGCAGCCAATTACTGCCTTCAAGAAAAACTTTTGATAAGACATACTGAATCGCACCCTTTTTTTAGAGGAATTTTATTTTTCAGTTTTGAAGCGACTAAAACCATTAGCAACCAACTTTCCATAAAAGACCTCAAGGGTAACTATACTCCAGCGTTTAAGGCTTTACTAAAGGATTATTATTTACATCTTTGAGTTAAAACCAAGGGTGCTATAAGGAAAATTTTCACCTCAGCTGGCAACTATAAGAAATGAGCAGGTATCTTTGTACCATGAATTATTTTGACTTATTTGGGATTCCGATTACGCTGAAGGTGGATAAATCCATATTGGCTAAAAAGTATTTTGAATTGCAAAGGGAATTCCACCCAGATTTTTATACCCAATCCGATGAATCCGAACAGCAAGCGGCACTTGAGAAATCTGCTCAAATCAACAAGGGTTTGAAAGTATTGCAACAGCAGGATAGTACCATTCAGTATGTATTACAATTGAAGGGCTTACTGGCAGAAAATGAAAAGTATGCATTGCCACCAGCATTCTTACTAGAAATGATGGATCTCAATGAAAATTTGCTGGAGCAAGACCCAGCAACCATTACAAAAGAGGTGGCTCAATTGGAAGACCATTTACAGCAAGAGGTAAAAGACATTATTGATAACTACCATAATGACAGCATTAGCACTGAAAACCTGGTAAAAGTGAAAGAATATTACTTTAAGAAAAAATACTTGCGACGTATTTTGGACAGGATAGCTGATTAATGTAATATTGCAATCCGTTAGCAATTCTATCAACAGTGAAAGTAACCTAACGAGAACTTGCCCATGTGGCGGAATTGGTAGACGCAGCAGACTCAAAATCTGCCATTCGCAAGGGTGTGAAGGTTCGATTCCTTTCGTGGGCACTCAACCAGCAGCAATGCTGGTTTTTTTATGCCTATACCTCACTAATTATCAAACTGCTGACATTTTAACTCCCTAAATGCTGATTTTGTACTTTCATCAAGAAAGCCCTTGTATTATATAATAAATTTTACTAATTTGTAAAAATAAACAACAATAGCTTACCTACTCTTCATTTGAGACAATGTCAGATGAACAATAATTAGTTTATTTAAATCAGATTGGGCAAGCCTCCAGTAGTTGTCAAATTCCAATTTTTTGAATAAGCAAACTATCTATTTACACTTACGGTAAACAAAAAATACAAGAAAAATGAAATTAGGAATTTTATCAGCCGCCATCTACGCCATCTTTAGTAGCTCCTGCACTCCCTGTAAATTAGTGACGGTTACTTCCGAAAATATACCTCTAAAAACAAATGGGTATGAATTTGAAAACGATAGTATACGCATTAATTATCGTTTTTGGGGGTCGAAAGGAAAAATGGAATTTGATGTCTACAATAAAACAAACATTCCTCTTTATTTTGACTGGAAAATTTCTGCATATATCCCTAATGATAAAATGGTCAGTTACTATGAAGATCTAACAAATTTAGAAGGGATTTACTACACTTATCGCCATGCTGGTACCAATGGAATTAATACAGGAAAAACAGCAGCAAAGCACCAAGAAAGAATAGGCGTAGTACCTCCACATTCTTTAATAACAAATAGCCAATATAAGCTAGTGAAAAAATACGCTGAGGTAAAGCAGAGCGGTACATTTGAAAAAATCAACACTCCACTTAGGTTTAGAAATTATCTAACCCTATCTACAAATGAAAAGTTTGAAGGAAAAGTATCAACTATTGATAATATTTTTTTTGTATCTAAAATAAAAAAAGTGTCATTTAGTAAAACATTTAAATATAAAGGTCCTACAAACTTTTTTGCTTCATTTGGGTATTAATAGCATTATAGGTAAACGGTTAAGCACTATTAAACTACCTAATAAAAGCACACTATTTGGAAACAATACGCAGCTGTAAAAATTTCAATTTATGAACGTTTTAAAGGAATTTTAAATGCTACCATCCTTACAAAATACTAAAAATGAAAACAAGCGTTTTATTTATTACAAGAATTTGCTTTTTAGATGCCGCTTTGGAATATATTGATGAAGTGAAGAAATATGTAGATCTAAAAGTAATAATAGAAATAGACCCTTTTTCAAAGAATAAAAATATTTGTAACATTAATAAATTACCAAATCAAATCACTTTTATTGATGCGGAAGAATTATTAAATCCGACAGATTATAAAAGATTTGAACCATATATAAAAGGATGTAACTCTTTTGAGTTTCTTGTACATCAAAAAAATAAAAGTATTTCAACATTAAACATAAAAAAATCATACTTACTATACAAAAAAACAAAAAAAGAATCACCAAACTTTATTCATTTCGATGATGTTTCAATAAGATTATTACCTTTTACCTTTTTGTTATACTTATTAAAGACTAAACTAATAATAAACGTACATGACCCAATTCAACATACAGGAGAAAAAAATATAAAAAACATTTTTGCGAAAAAACTATTCTTTAATATAGCCAATAAGTTTATTACATTTTCAAAATATAGCCAATCAATATTAATAGAAAATAATAATAACAAAAAAAAATGCATTAATCTAAAATTGAAACCTTATAAGTTTTATAAAAACTATATAAAAAAAGAAGCAATTGACCAGATTTACATCGCTTTTATAGGACGAATTTCTGAATATAAAGGGATTGATATATTCTTAGAATCAATTACAATATTAAATAGAAAGTACCCTGATGTAAAATATATAATAGCAGGATCCCCCTATAACAATTCGATTGGAGATAATTTAAAGAATAAATATAAATTTAATAATGTAAAATTCATATTGAATCACTTATCAAATTTTGAATTTTGTGAGATTATTCAAAAATCAAAAATAATTGTATGCCCATACAGAGATGCGACACAAAGTGGGGTTGTCATGACTTCTCTTGCATTGCACACACCTGTTATCGTTTCCAATCAAGGAGGACTTCCTGAATATGTTCAAAATAACATAACCGGAATGATTGCCAACACAGATGCCGAATCATTTGCCACAGCCATAGAAAGCTTTATAGTTGACCCGTTAAAACATAAACAACTTTCACAAAATATAATAAAAATGGATCAAAATCAATTTATATACGGGAAAGGGGAAATACTAAATCTGTACTCATGATTAACAAAAAAAAAATATTATTTTCTACTTCAAGTTTGTGTATTGGCGGTGCTGAAAAATTTTTAGTTTCATTGGTAAACAAACTTGACTATTCAAAGTTTGAATGTATAATTATAAGCTATTCTGAAAATAACCCATTAGCGA
>CANJDY010000186.1 GCA_947472635.1 Chitinophagaceae bacterium | reverse complement strand
GACAGAAATGGTCGTAGTATGTCGGATAAATTGGCGAATGAAATCGTAGCGGCAAGCAAAGGAGAAGGGGCTGCTTTCAAAAAGAAAGAAGATACCCATCGTATGGCGGAAGCTAATAAGGCATTTGCCCATTTTAGAATCTAATTCATTCGTACTAAAATATTTATTAAGAGCCGTTCCCAAAAGAGCGGCTCTTTTTTTGCACCCACCCTATTGTTCATTTGGATTGCTATTTACGCTAGTTGACAGGCCGTTAGAAAGCTTGATTGGATTGGCGTATTGCTGGTAGGAGGCATTGTTTATTATTTTGATCAACCAATGCCAGCAGAGGAGGGTAGGTGAGTAAGCTTTTCTAAAAGAGGAGCAAGTGAATGGGTAGGCTTTGGAGCAATCGTTTTTCGTTGGCCTATTTGATATTATATTTCAATATTTTCGTAATTTCATTTTTTAACCAAATAGTCAAAGTCAATGAATACTAGAAGGGATTTTTTAAAACAATCTGCGTTATTGACCACCGGATTAGCGCTAAAGCCTGCTGATTTTTTTAAAATGGATACTGCTGTTGGTATTCAATTATACACCCTTAGAGATGAAATTGCCAAGGATGCAAAAGGGGTAATTGAGAAAATTTCGGCCGCGGGGTATAAGGAAGTCGAAACTTTTGGATTAAGTAAGGGGCAACAATTTTTGGTCTGAGTGTGAAGGAGTTTGGACAGTTGTTAAAAGCAAATCATCTATCCAGCCCTAGTGGACATTATTTGCCAGAAAAAATGCTTTTTAACAAAGGGAATGGAGATGACGTTAAAAAACTTTGCGAGGTGGGTCATACCCTGGGTCACCAGTACATTGTAATACCCTATCTTGAAGAAGGAAGGCGAAAAACAATCGACCAGTATAAAGCGCTTGCAGCGAGAATGAATAAAGCCGGCGAAATATGTAAAAAAGAGAATTTGCAATTAGCGTACCATAACCATGATTTTGAATTTTTGCCAATAGATGGAAAAAGAGGCTACGATATTTTTATGAATGAAACCGATAAGGATCTAGTTAAACTAGAATTGGATTTATATTGGGTGGTAAGAGCAGGGTTAGACCCGGTGGACCTTTTCAAAAAGCAACCCGGCCGATTCCCATTAGTGCATGTAAAGGATATGGATAAGGTAGATAGAACATTGAATACAGAAATTGGCAATGGAAGTATTGATTTTAAAAGAATCCTCGCCAGTTCATCTCTTGCGGGGATCAAGCATTATTACCTTGAGCAGGAAAATAATTATGTCCCAAACACTATTGCTAGCATTCAAAAAAGTTTCTCCTTTATCACAAAGAATTTATTGAAATAAGTAAAAAAAAGCCCGGTAAATAATTACCGGGCTTTTTTTTAGAGTTCTTTTATTTTGATATTTCGGTACCAGACAACATTGCCATGATTTTGTAAGGCAATTTTTCCTTTTTTGAAGGTTCCAAAATCCTGCATCTTTTTAAATTTGCTTCCCGCTATCATTTTTCTCCAATTATCATCCCAAAGAGTAGTGGTAACTACATTGGTTCCATTAAGAAAAAGCTGCAGATTACCTCCTTTGGAAATAATTTCTACTTCGTTCCATTCGCCTACTGGCTTTACCGTTTCTTTGGTGCAGGAAATCAGGTCGTATAAATCGCCGGCCCTGTGTTTGATTATCTTGCCATCTGAGTGACCATCATTATCTAATACCTGCATTTCCATACCGGTATTATAGGTGTCTTTGTATTTAGCAGTGTCTTCATTTATATAAAAAATAATACCGCTGTTACCGTTGGTAGAAATTTTCCATTCTAGTTTTAAATCAAAATTTTCGTACGACAAATTAGTAACTAAATCCCCTTCACCTGCCTGATGTGCTTCTTTTTTATCTGCCAAATAGATGGCGCCATCTGCCACTCTCCAACGCCCCTCTACTTTGTCTTTTCCATAACTATGCCATCCAGTAGTGGTTTTTCCGTCAAACAGGGAAACCCATCCATCGGAGGTTTTTTCGCCGTTAGAAACATTTGAAGTGGAATTTATTTTCACACTTATGCAACTAGCTAAAATACAAATGGAGGCCGCTAGTAGCCAGGTTTTATTTTTCATATTTATTTTTTTTCTTCTTTTAGTAATAAGATATATTTTACCATTGCAGTTGCATCTTCCTTAGAAAGTTTTGGATGTGGAATCATGGGTATTTGTCCCCATACACCCTTTCCGCCGGCAATTATTTTAGCAACCAACATTTCACGATTGCTTTCGGTATTCTCATATTTCGCAGCTACCAATCCATAGGCCGGTCCTACAGAAGGCTCTCTTAATTTATGACAAGTAAAGCAATCTGATTTAGCTACCAGATTGAGCCCTTTTTCATAATCAGGATTGTCCATTACAGAGGTAACTGGTTTAGCCACTTCTTTCGTTTCAGGAGTACTAGTTGAATTACCACAAGCAAAGCCAAAAAAAGACACAGAAAGTACAATACAGTATTTTTTCATTTTTAAAATTTTGTCAAATGTATTCAAATTTTATTTTTTATTTTTAAATAAATTTCTATCCATTTATAACTCATTAGGAATTGCGTTGAATTTACTAAGTTCATTCAATTATTGAATTAAAGAACTGATTCTTTTACAACTTTTTTCCTAAAGAAAGGGAAGATGTTTTGCTCATGCAAATAGGCTATCAATTTTGAGCATCTATTGAGGGTAGAATAAAATAATTCTCCATTTACTACTTTATCCCGTTTTCACATTATTTTTATTTATATATTTGCAGCGAAATGTAAGATTATTGTTTTTAAAAATAGAGAATGGCTGGAATACTGGATCTTGTAGGAAATACCCCGCTAGTAGAATTAAAGAAAATCCCTGTTAATAAAGGGGTGACTATTTATGGCAAATTGGAAGGCAATAATCCTGGGGGAAGTGTAAAGGATAGGGCAGCTTATGGCATGATCAAAGGTGCTATTGACAGGGGTGAAATAAAGGAGGGTGTAACATTGATAGAAGCCACCAGTGGAAATACAGGTATTGCTCTTGCGATGATCGCCAGTTTATTTGGAGTACCTATTGAATTGGTGATGCCTGAAGATGCCACTCGTGAAAGAGTTTTGACGATGGAGGCTTTTGGTGCTAAGGTAACGCTGACGCCTAAGGCCAAATCGATGGAGGGAGCTATCGATTATGCCAATGCTCAACTTGCAAAGGGCGGGTATTGTATGCTCAACCAGTTTGGCAATGAAGATAATCCCGCCATGCATTACAAAACTACCGGTCCGGAAATATGGAAGGATACTCATCAGCAAATCACTCATTTTGTTTCTTCTATGGGTACTACCGGAACCATCATGGGGGTATCTAAATATTTGAAAGAACAAAATCCCCAAATACAAATTATAGGTTGTCAGCCTACCGACGGTTCTAAAATACCAGGTATACGCAAATGGCCCTTAGCCTATATGCCATCGATTTTTGATGCAAAAAGGGTAGACCGTATCATAGAAATTGACGAACAGGATGCCCGCATTATGGCCAAGCGATTGGCAAGGGAGGAAGCTATTTTTAGTGGAATGAGCAGTGGTGGCGGGGTGCATGCAGCCATTGAATTGGCAAAAGAACTTAGTTCCGGTGTAATTGTATGTATTATCTGTGATCGGGGTGACCGCTATCTTTCATCCAATTTGTTTGACTAAATACCTTTTTATAAAATGGCTGATTTTGGAATGTATGATTTGGATTGAATTGAAAAGTGTTTTGGCAACTTATTATTTTGATTGTTGAGAAAAACCATTGTTCATGAATTAATAGAGCTGTGCCTCCCCATTGATCTGCGAAATTTAGAAAATCAGACAGCCTACAATCAGACATATTCCCAACCTGTCTTGTATTTCAAAAAATCCCCTTACCTTTGCGGCGCTAAAAAGTTGGGCATAGTAAAGCGTATTTGGTGGTAGCCGCAGTTTATTTAGCATATTATGAGAGTAAAATAATCATATCAAGGCAACCCATCACTTACGGGTTTTAGATTTCCCTTCATTTTTTGGGATATCATTTCAATGTAACATTAAGAGAAAGGGGGATAGACCGACACGGTTTATCAACGCTGAATCGGACTAATCGAGTTAAAAACACAATCAACAACTAATCAATAAACAATCAATTCAATGGCAGATTTACGTTATCAACGAAATTTTGGTATTGCGGCTCATATTGATGCCGGCAAAACTACCACCACCGAGCGTATATTATATTATACAGGGGTGAATCATAAAATTGGTGAGGTGCATGATGGCGCCGCCACGATGGACTGGATGGCCCAGGAACAGGAAAGAGGAATCACTATTACCAGTGCTGCTACTACCTGCTTTTGGAATTTCCCAATGGTAAATGGCAAGAAAACGCCTGATACGCATCAATATAAATTTAATATCATCGATACTCCAGGTCACGTGGATTTTACTGTTGAGGTAGAGCGTTCCTTGCGTGTTTTAGATGGTTTACTAGCTTTGTTCTGTGCTGTATCTGGTGTGGAGCCTCAGTCTGAGACTGTTTGGCGCCAAGCTAATAAGTACAAGGTGCCTCGTGTAGGTTTTGTAAATAAAATGGATCGCGCAGGTGCCGACTTCTTAAATGTGGTAAAACAAATTAAAGAAATGCTGGGAGCCAAGGCAGTGCCATTGCAATTGCCCATTGGTGCTGAAGATAACTTCAAGGGTGTGGTGGATCTAGTTACTATGAAAGGAATGGTGTGGGATGAAGCAGGACAAGGAATGACTTTTAATGAAGTGCCAATTCCTGAAGATATGGTTGACGAAGTGAATGAGTGGAGACAGCACCTGATTGAGGCAGTGGCAGATTATGATGAAAAACTATTGGAAAAATTCTTTGATGATCCCAATACGATTACTGAAGATGAAATCCATGAAGCGATTCGTAAAGCTACTATCGATATCAGTATTATTCCAATGATGTGTGGTTCATCTTTCAAAAACAAAGGTGTACAAACAGCTTTGGATGCAATCGTTCGTTATTTACCTGGTCCAATGGATATTGAAGCGGTGAAAGGAACCAATCCTGATAGCGGCGAAGAAATTTTCCGTCATTGTGATATAAAGGAACCATTTAGTGCCTTAGCATTTAAGATCATGACCGATCCTTTTGTAGGTCGTTTGGCTTTCTTCCGGGCTTATTCAGGAAGATTGGATAGTGGAAGCTATGTACTAAATACCCGTACAGGAAAAAATGAGCGTATCAGTCGTATTATGCAGATGCATGCCAACAAACAAAACCCGGTTGATTATATTGAAGCAGGTGATATTGGGGCTGCAGTGGGATTTAAGGATATTAAAACTGGAGACACTTTGTGCAACGAAGATCATCCAATTGTACTAGAAGCGATGACTTTCCCAGAACCAGTTATCTCCGTAGCGGTAGAGCCAAAAACTCAGGTTGATGTGGATAGGATGGGTATGGCGATTGCTAAATTGGTGGAAGAAGATCCAACCTTGCGTGTTAAAACAGATGAAGAGACCGGCCAAACTATTTTGAGTGGTATGGGTGAGCTACATTTGGAGATCATCGTAGATCGTATGCGTCGTGAGTTTAAAGTTGAAATCAACCAAGGAGCACCTCAGGTAGCTTATAAAGAAGCTTTCCAAAATACAATACAGCACCGCGAAACATTGAAAAAGCAAACAGGTGGCCGTGGTAAATTTGCTGATATCGTTTTTGAAATCGGGCCCGCGGATGAAGAATTTTTAAAAGAAGGAAAATCCAACTTCCAGTTTGTAAATGGCTTATTTGGTGGTAGTATTCCAAAAGAATTTGT
>CANJDY010000185.1 GCA_947472635.1 Chitinophagaceae bacterium | reverse complement strand
ATATTGTGGGAAAATCTTTCACCTCTCGAAGGGTTTAAAAAAATTGAAGCAGTACTTGTGTAGTTTCCATTGATTAGAAAAACAGATCCGCTGCAATGCCATCTGCAAATAGTTTTCCCTCTTTTGTTAAGATCAAACTAGAATTTATCTGAATGAGTTTTTTGGATTGGATATATTTTTCGCTGGATTGAAGTAGCTGGTTAACAGCATTGTTTCCAAAAAGAGTACTTATTTTTTCGAGGTCGATTCCTTCCATAGTTCTTAAAGATGTCATGATGTACTCGTTTAATGATTGGGTTGCTGTGAGTAACTCTTCTTCAGATGGGATGCAGTTTTTTTTCAATGATTGAATGTACAGGGCATTGTTGGCCACATTCCATTTTCTTATTTTCCCATCATAGCTGTGGGCAGCGGGTCCAAATCCATAATATTTTTTACCTTGCCAATAGCTGCTATTGTGCTTGCTGCGCATTTCCGGTTTTGAAAAATTACTAATTTCATAGTGCTCGTAGCCAGCTTGCTCCATTTTATTCATCAATAATACAAATTGTTCAGCTTGTCTTTCGGTATCCACTGGCTCTTTTTTGTTTTGAGCAATCATTTTTTCCAGCGCTGTTTTAGGTTCAACTGTAAGCGCGTAACATGAAATATGCGGTATATTTTTTTCTATGACGGTATCGATAGTATTCGCCCAGTCTTGATTGCTTAATAAGGGGGAGCCGTAGATTAAATCGATTGAGTAGTCGAAAAATCCAGCATCTTTAATTTCATCAATGCATCGAATTGAATCAGCTGCTGAATGCGCTCTGTTCATCCAAATAAGTTCGGGGTCCAAAAAGGATTGTATTCCCACACTCAGGCGGTTAATTCCTGCTTTTTTCCAAAGTTGTAATTTCTCAGCAGTAATATCATCGGGGTTAGCCTCCAAGGTGATTTCCGCATCCTTGTTAATTTCAAACTTTGTGGCTATTGCTTCCAGAATCATCGTCAGGTCGGTTATTGATACAATGCTCGGAGTACCACCGCCAAAATAGATGGTTTCACAAACTTCTTTTTCTGCTGAGTCGCCAACTTTGGTGGAGCTGATTTGAATTTCTTTAATTAGAGCAGTAATTAACTCGTCCTTAAATTGTAGTGAGGTAGAGAAATGGAAATTACAATAATGACAAGCCTGCTTGCAAAATGGGATATGAATATAGATGCCTGCCAATTAGGTTAGGTTAAAGTTGTAAACGTTTAATTTTCAATCAAGTATGCCAATAATTCATTCCTCCAATCGGTTGTAAATGCGCTTGTTTGTTTTTTCAGCTGCCCATTAACCAAATGGTAGAGGCAATAACCATAACAAAGATAGCGTCTTTCATTTGCCACCTCCCTTTGTTTCTGTTGGATGCCATCAGTTGGATAGTAAATAATTGTTGTAATCATTTTACAGGGCCTACTAATGAGATATGGGAGCTTTTGAATATATTCATTATTTCTAAGAAAAATCATTTTATTTTTGCGAATAATTTCTACAATTTGAAACAGGTATTATTATTGATATATAGTGTAATCTTTCCTGTTTTGCTTTTTGCTCAACAGTCTGATAGCAGCCTGTTGAGTAAAGATTCCAGCAATAAGCTAGATTCTCCGGATGTTCAATTGTCTGACAGTCTTTCTTGGTTGGTAGATTCATCAGTTAAAAAGGTAAATAAAGTAACTGGGTTAGCATCTTATAGTGGGATTTTGAAAAATACCCTGGAAACGAACCAATTTCTAAACAGTACCACCAAACCAGTTGCGAGTATTGTGTTGGAAAAAAAACGAGCCTCTAATGACCTACTCTTTTATTTGGTGGCATTCTTTGCTTTGATGATGGCATTTTTACGTTTTTTTTATGCCCAGTACTTTAATAATTTGTTCAGGGTTTTTTTTAATGCGTCTCTTAGGCAAAGCCAGTTAACAGAGCAGTTGTTACAGGCTAAATTACCCTCACTTTTGTTTAATATGCTTTTTGTTTTTTCTGGAGGTTTATATGTTTATTTACTTCTTTTACACTACCATTGGATTGAATTAGGTGATTTTTGGAAGCCCCTAGCTTATTGTATATTTAGTTTGGGATTGATTTATTTAGTTAAATTTTTCACCTTAAAATTTACAGGGTGGCTTACAGGTTTAAAGGAGGTAACGAATACGTATTTGTTTGTAATTTTTTTAATCAATAAGATTGTCGGGGTTACCTTACTGCCTTTTATTGTTGTGATTTCGTTTTCCATTCCTTCTTTGGTGAATTCAGCTATAATTAGTTCTCTATTATTTGTCGGGGTGCTTTTTTTATTGCGATTTTTCAGATCGTATGGGTTGCTTCAAAACCAGCTCAAAGTGAGCAGATTTCACTTTTTTATGTATGTAGCGGGGGTAGAAATAATTCCAGTTTTGTTAGTTTATAAGGGCCTGGTAGTTTTATTAAGTAAAAATCTCTAATTTTGTATGGTTACTGAATATTTATTTTATCCTGTATGGTTGGTAATATGAAAAAAACCTCTGAAACTAAAGATAGCGTGATAAAAAAAATACTCATTGGTCAGCCGAAGCCAGATGGCGATAGATCTCCTTATTTTGACTTTGCCAAAAAGCACAATATTGACTTGCATTTTTACCCCTTCATTATAGTTGATAGTATTTCTGCAAAGGATTTCAGGAAACAAAAAATTGAGATAATCAATTATACGGCGGTTATTTTCACCAGCCGACATGCCATAGATAATTTTTTCCGTACCTGCGAAGAGTTGAAAACGAATATTTCGCAGGATACCAAGTATTTTTGTATAACCGAAGCCATTGCACTGTATCTCCAAAAATTCATTCTATATAGAAAGCGCAAAGTGTTTTATGGTGCCGATGGCACCAACAAAAGTTTTTTTGATGTAATTAATAAGCACAAGGACAATGAGAAATTCCTTTATCCCTGTTCAGAATCGTTTGATAGTGAAATTACAAATTGGCTCAGAGACCATCATTGCGAATATGCTACCCCCATATTATATAGAATTATTAGTAACGATATTAAAGAAGTCATTGCTCAAAACTTTGACGTGATTTGTTTATTTACACCTGGGGGAGTTAAAAGTTTACTTGAAAATTTCCCGAAATTCAAGCAAAATGGGACTAAAATAGGGGTATTTGGAGCCAATACTTGTAAAGCTGCAGAAGATGCTGGTCTTACGCTTCATATTCAAGCTCCTCAGCCGCAGGCACCCAGTATGGTGAGTGCTTTGGAGCTGTATTTGTCTTCGAGTAAAAAAAAGTAAAAATAGTTTCCTCCTCCTTTACTTCGTTGAATTGATTATTGTTCCCCCTCTACTTATTTCAGTGGGGGTATTTTATTGTCATTGAAAATTTGTTAAACTACTAAAAGTTTTTATGCATTCATCTTTTACCAATCGGTTAATCAATGAAACTAGCCCTTATCTGCTGCAGCATGCCCATAATCCAGTTAACTGGTATCCTTGGGGAGAGGAGGCGCTTTCGAAGGCTAGGGCAGAAGACAAAATACTTTTAGTAAGTATTGGATATTCGGCTTGTCATTGGTGCCATGTTATGGAAAGGGAGAGTTTTGAAAATGAGTCAGTTGCAGAGCTAATGAATGCTCATTTTGTGAGTGTAAAAGTAGATCGTGAGGAGCGCCCCGACTTGGACCATATTTATATGGATGCAGTACAGGCCATATCGGGCAGTGGTGGCTGGCCGCTCAATGTTTTTTTAACACCATCGGCAAAGCCTTTTTTTGGCGGCACCTATTTTCCCCCTGAAAAGGCATATAATAGATCTTCCTGGACGGATGTCCTAAATGGAATCGTACAGGCTTGGAAGGAAAAGAAAAATGAAATAGAATCCCAGGCCGAAAATCTGACAGATCACCTTCAAAAGGCTAACAACTTAGCATCCATGGTAAATTCTATTGATCTCTCTATTGAGGAGCAGGGAGCTACAATTGAGCAATGTGATCTTATGTTTGCCACTATTATGAAGTCGGCGGATATCCATTGGGGAGGATTTGGCAAGGCGCCCAAGTTTCCGCAAACATTTACCATTCAATACTTAATGCGGTATCATTATTTTACAGGAAACAAGGAGGCTTTGCAGCAGGCCTTGCTTTCTATCGATAAAATGTTGATGGGAGGTATTTATGACCATGTAGCAGGTGGATTAGCCCGTTATAGTACGGATAAAGAATGGCTAGCACCTCATTTTGAAAAAATGCTTTATGACAATGCATTGCTTATTAATATTTTGTGTGATGCGTATCAACTCAGTTCCCAAAAAAAGTATTCTGATGCCATTCGTAAAACGATTTCTTTCGTTCGTAATGAGTTATTAAGCGGCGAAGGAGGTTTTTACGCCGCCCTAGATGCAGACAGTGAGGGGGAAGAAGGTAAATATTATGTGTGGCAAAAGGATGAAGTGGATGCTATTTTAGGTACTGATGCTGAAATTTTTTGTGCTTTTTTTGATATAACCGATAGTGGTAACTGGGAAGAAAAGAACATACTCCGAAATCTTCAGCCTATAAGTGAATTTGCAGCGGAAAGGGGCTTGGACAAGGAACAATTGGAGCAAACAATGCAGCAATGCCTTTACAAATTATCACTTCAAAGGCAAAATCGTATTAAACCTTCGCTTGATGACAAAATTATACTGGGATGGAACGCATTGATGTTACAATCTATTGCGAAAGCAGCTGTAGTTTTAAAGGAACCAGTCTATGAGAAAATGGCAGTATCTAATTTTCTTTTTTTGCAAAAGAACTTAGTTAGTGTAACGGATTCATCTGCACTAGTGCATACGTACAAAAATGGAGTCAGCAAATATCCTGCCTTTTTGGATGATTACGCTTATATGATAGCCGCCTTACTTCAACTCTATAAGACTAGTTGCACGGAAAGCTATTTGCTCACCGCCCGTGATTATTGTAGTTATGTTATTGACAATTTCAGCGACGAGGAGTCTTGCTTTTTCTATTTTACTCACCGCGATCAAAAAGATATCATAGTAAGAAAAAAAGAAATATATGATGGGGCTACTCCTTCCGGAAACTCAGTGATGGCAGAAAATCTCCTGCTACTTTCAATTGTTTTTGATATTCCAGCTTGGCGTAGCCGACATAATAAAATGTTAAATATTTTGTCTGCGTCAATTATAAAGTACCCCGGTTCATTTGGGATTTGGGCTTCTCTATTGCTTCACCAGGTAATGGGAATAAATGAAATAGCGGTAATAGGTCCAGATTTTTCCGGAATAGCCAATGATGTTTTATTAAATTATATACCCAATATGGTAATAATGTCCTCAGCCGTTGGAAACGAGTCATTTCCACTATTAGCTCATAAGTCATCTCATGAGCAAAATAATATTTATTTATGTAAAAATCAAAGCTGTTTAGCTCCATTTTTGAGTACAAGCTCCTTATTAAAAGAAATTGAAAAGGCTAATAAAATTATATAGGAGATACACAATTTTTTTTTTCGAAAAACGTTTTACAACACATTGCGCGTGCAAATAGTAAAATAAATAGCCTCAATAGTTGGTTAAATAAGTAAAATTCAAAATATTCCTTACATTTGTCTCGCTTTTTAAAAATGTTGTCAATGATAAATAGGGCGTTAGCTATTATAATTTTAATTACCATTACGTTTTTGTCAGGTTGTAAAATGCTGGGCAAAAATAAAAAAGATCTGCCTATTGATGGGCAGTTGTACGGAGTTGAACCTACTAAGGCCTGGAAACTTCCTAAGCCTCCTGGCATGGTTTATATACCATCGGGTACTTTTCACATGGGCCCCAGTGATGAGGATGTTAATTTTGCTTTTACTGCACGCAACAAACAGGTT
>CANJDY010000184.1 GCA_947472635.1 Chitinophagaceae bacterium | reverse complement strand
TGGAAACAATGATTCAAACCAACACACTCACCAACAATATTAAGTTTTGTATCGAGGGCGAGGAAGAGGTAGGCTCCCCCAACTTGGGAAAATTTGTTGCCAGCCACAAAGATTTACTAAAAGCAGATGTAGTGCTGATTAGCGATACCGCCATGATCAGTCTGGATACACCCAGTATTGATATCGGCGTCCGCGGACTCAGTTACATTGAATTGACTGTTACTGGCCCTAACCGCGACCTACATAGCGGCGTGTATGGAGGAGCAGTAGCTAATCCCATCACCCTACTCGCCAAAATGATTGCTTCCTGTCATGATGAAAATAACCATATTACCATTCCGGGATTTTATGACGATGTAGCGGAATCATCCACTGAGGAAAGAAAATTAATGGCAGCAGCCCCTTTCAATGAACAGGATTTTAAGGATGATCTTGGAGTCAATGCATTGTGGGGCGAAAAAGGGTATACCTCCAATGAAAGAACAGGTATACGGCCTACGCTAGAACTCAATGGAATTTGGGGTGGATACCAAGGAGAAGGTGCCAAAACGGTTTTGCCCAGCAAGGCCATGGCAAAGGTATCTGCGAGGCTGGTTCCCAATCAATCATCAGAAAAAATTACCGCCCTTTTACTAGCCTACTTTAAAAAAATTGCACCGCCAGGCGTTACCGTGGATGCGTTTGAACATCATGGGGGTGAGCCTTATATGACTCCTATTGATAGCATCGGATACCGTGCTGCAGCCAAGGCGATGGAAACTACTTTTGGTAAAGCACCAATACCCGTTCGGGGTGGAGGAAGTATTCCCATTTGTGCCTTGTTTGAAAAAGAACTAGGTGTTAAAATCGTATTCATGGGCTTTGGGCTCGATAGCGATAACCTGCACAGTCCGAATGAAAAATTCAACCTCGAAAATTTCTATAAAGGCATTGAAACGATCCCCTACTTCCACCAGTATTTTACGGAGATGAGTAAGTGATATTTTTACAGCATAAAAAACCGAAGCCTGATTGCTTCGGTTTTTTTATGTCCTTTTTTATCTTGCTCCCGGGGGGCAATATTCTTTTAGAAACTTCGTGTACAATGTAGCCAGGTGCAAGCCGGTTCCCTCGCCTTCGGAAATGCTATGGCTTCGGTTGGGATAGGGCATAAACTGAAATTGCTTATTATATTTGATTAGCTCATTGAGCAGCAGCTCAGCATTACTGTAATGCACATTGTCATCCCCGGTGCCATGGATGTATAATAAATTACCCCGCAAATTTTTGGCATAGGTAATGGGTGATCCATTTATAAAATCCTTCCTATTTTCCTGGGGCAAGCCCATATAGCGTTCTTGGTAAATATTATCATAGCTCAACTGGTTTCCCACCGCGGCAATGGCAATACCAGTTTTGTAAATTTCAGGATACTGAAACAGTAGGTTTAAAGTAGCTGAGCCACCGCCGCTCCAACCCCAAACCGCCACACGGCTGGTATCAACATATGGGCGTTTCAAGATTTCTTTAGCAGCCATCGCCTGATCGCTGATATTAATCAACCCAATTTTACGATACACAGATTTGCGCCAATATCTTCCTTTGGGCACCGGCGTGCCGCGGTTATCAATCGATATATAAATGTACCCGTCAGCCGACATATCTCCTCGGTAAAGAAAATTATTAGCCGTGCCATATTCGTCTTTTACATTCTGCCCCCATGGTTCTGTATACACATAGAATACTACCGGGTATTTTTTAGATGGATCAAAGTTTTTCGGCTTCCGCATCCATGCATCCATTTCAACACCTTGGGCTGTAGTGATTTTTAGAAATTCAATATCCGAATTGGACTTAACACTTGAAGCCACCACAGCTTTTATTTTACTTTCTCCATTTACACCCTTGTGATCAGCCAATACAATCCACTCCCTGGTTTCCGGTGTGTAATAATTGGAGAACCGATGCAAAGCATATTTTGCACCCGGAGAAATTTTGTAATCATGGGTACCTTGCTGGCTGGGGGGCGAAAGCAATTCTGCTTGGCCCTTTCCATCCAAGGTACTGCGATATAGGTATTTTTGTGTTGCATTGGATGGAGAAGCCATGAAATATACATAGCCTCCTTTTTCATCTACTCTTACAATATCCATTACATCGAAATTGCCAATAGTAACCAGTTTTTCATTCTTCCCGTCTCGGCTTACGCGGTACAAATGTCGCCAGCCATCTTTTTCGCTGGCCCATAAAAACTCGTTACCGTTATTGAGCCAATCCCATCCGCCGGTTGCATAATCCTCATCCCACAAGGGTTGTATATCAATCCAGGCCGAATCCTTTTCTTCATAAATGGTATTGGATTTTCCTGTAGCTACTGTACACAACATCAGGTGACTTTCATTTTGCTTGCGATTCAAATGCTGAATGATGAGCTCACTGCTATTGGCTGCCCACTCCATTCTTGGCACATAAGACTGCAACACATGATCCGTTGGAATGTCCATCCATTTTGTTTTTGCCGTTACAATATCTACCACACCAATTTTATAGGGCGAAGGCGCTTCTCCCGCAACTGGGTATTCAACCGGTATTACTTTTGGATAAATTGAATCTGTTGTATTCAACATAACATAATCCTTTGTTTTTTTGGCATCTATCTGCCAGTAAGCAATTTTTTTGCTATCGGGACTCCATCTAAACCCATCCCTGCAAAAAAACTCTTCTTCATAAGCCCAGTCAAAAGTTCCGTTGATCAATTGTCGGGTACCATCCTGGGTTAGCTGATTCACTTTACCGGTAGCCAGCTCTTCTACATATAAATTACGCTCACTTACATAAGCCGCATTTTTGCCATCGGGAGAAAATTTCGCAAACAGCAAAGATTGGGAAGGTCTGTCTTTCCCCAATTGCGTTAACCTATTAGCTGCTATATCCATTACCCAATAATCGCCCTTTGTATTGTAGCGCCACACTTTAGCAGTATTGGAAAATATCAGCAGTTTGCTGTAATCATTGGTAAATGAAAACGATGCCGGATTAATTGTTTTGCCAGCAGCATTTTTTAACTGCGACTTTTTAACAAGCACCGTTTCAGCAGTGGTTTTGATATCCACTTTAACAATCTCTCCGCCTTTGGTTTGGTAAAAACCGTTTCCATCAACGGTCCATTGAGTATCAGCCTTAAGTTGGGCTGTTGCCAATTGTGTAGCCAAAATACCAATGACCAATAAACTAAAGCCAGCTACTTTTAATTGCATATTCGTACATTTTAGAAAACTAAATTACCGAAATACAATAGCAATTGATACTTTAAAAATAAAAGCATTTAATTTTACTGAATGGAAACAGAAAAGCTCCGGCTTGATAAGTATTTATGGGCTATCCGGCTATTTAAAACAAGGAGCCAGGCGGCAGATGCCTGCGATAAAAATAAGGTAAAGCTAACCGGCGAAAATGTAAAGGCTGCCAAATCGGTTAATCTTGGCGACGAATACGAAGTAAAAACAGAGGCCAAACGTTGGGTAATAAAAGTGACCGGCTTGCTCGATCACCGCGTACAATACACCGAGGCCATTAAATTCTATACAGACATCACTCCACCTGAAGAGCTGGACCGCATTAAATTTCAAGCGGCCGTTTTCAATACCGGCAAGCGAATGAGCAAGGTGGGAAGGCCTACAAAAAAAGACAAACGAGACCTGGATGGCTTTATGGAGGGGGATTTCACCATTACCCCCTAATTCCTATTGGCAAGTTGTACCCTCCCGTGCAAGCAACCGTACTGAAGTAAACGACTATCCCTTTACTTTGCCAGTAATACCCTGATTGGTCCTACAATAGACCTATGGATTGGTCGCCCAAAGGTAAAAAATTGCTGAAAACTAATTTGGGCAAAGGCTGATACCATTTCATCGATTTACCTTAACCTATATAGAGTAAGCAGGCACTAAAATTTGCTCCTATACTATTTTATTGGCCCTTTCTTCCCTTTTCCAACCCCTTACTGATGATTTTTTTGTTAAAAAAAGTTAAAATTATTGCTGCAATTAACAATGGCCATCATCAATTAATTTCAACCAAAGGCAGCATTGACAAGCTTTACAAAATAAAAAAAAACTTTTGCCATCATTAAAAAGAGAAGAAGTTGATCGAAGACATAAAAAAACCTGCCTTAGATTTGTATCAGAAAGGCAGGTTTTTATAAATAGACCTTACTTAAAAGAGAAGCAATCAATCGTTCGTTGAGAACAAATATAGGGATTGAATTCTAAAAACCATAGTTCTGTTAATATTAATTATTAAGATTTTCATATAGCAAGCAATCGTTAATGTCCTTCCGTTTCTACGGAAGGGCTTTTTTTTTGTCACAAAATCAGCTATGAAAATAAATTAACATCCCCTATTTACCAATAGAACATGCATTGATGGATGTATCCCTTAATATTTTTGAACAATTTTATAGAAAAGGGAAGTTGGGGTACCCTCTACACCGGCTTTCGCCATCTTTTCCTTTAAATCTGGGGAGGCTAAAAAATCATTTGCCTTTTTCATATCGGTAACAGCCTGTACAATAGTCACCATATGATTGTCGCCTATACTATAGCCAACACCCCGATCAATAAGCCCCGCAGCCATTCTGATTGACTGGTGATCATCAAATTCCTTTTTCCAAATATTCCAGTCCTTTACCCGATGCATCATCATCAACCTATTAGTTTGCTCAATGGTTGAATTGTCATTCATTACTACTTCTAAATAGGTAAAGCGGGGAATTCCCAAGACACCTGCTTTTTTCATTTTATCCTTCAAATCCTTGGAGTCGGCAAATGCCTTCGCCTTATCAACATCCGCCATTTTTAAAAAAATTACAACCCAATTAGAATCTTTAATACCCCTGCCAAGTACATAATTTATTAACCCAAATGTTCGTTGAACGGAATCATTTAAATCAAATACGGGCTTCCATTTCGAAAAATTAGCCACTTTGTGTTGTATGATGAATACATTTTCAGGTTTAGCTACAGGAGCAGGTATCGTAGCTTCAGCAACGATTGTATCAACAACTGCTGTAGAGTCCATTTTCGTTCCGCCGCTATTACAGGATAATAGAAAAAGTCCCATGCTGGCTACAATTGCTATGACTGGCAATAATTTTTTTTGTTTCATTTTGAATAATTTAAGTTGGTGATTAATACAATTCAATCTGGAATGATTGGGTAAGTCATAAGAAAAGGAGCTTTGGTAAAATAAAATTTAAACCTTAGGAAAGCAAGTGTTTTTTGAATTTCTTTTACTTTTAAGGCGCTATTTATCCACCCGTTGGCTGTTTTTAAACCAATTTAATCAGGTACTATCGGCTGGTTCAATTAAATTAAAATACTTTTGTTTGATTTTACAACCTAAAAATTACCCAATTACAGCGTTTTACGATGAAAATTGACATCCTTTCAGTGGTTCCCGATCTATTGCAAAGCCCTTTTGGCCATTCCATTCTAAAAAGGGCAAAGGATAAAGGTTTGCTAGAAGTGAATGTGATCAACTTGCGCGACTACACCACATATGCAAGAGCCCAGGTGGATGATTATCCCTTTGGCGGTGGGGCTGGAATGGTAATGATGATAGAACCGCTAGTGAATGCCATTGAAAGTCTACAAAAAATCACTACCTACGACGAGGTTATTTTTTTAACTCCAGATGGTCAGACCTATAACCAGCAAATAGCCAATCATTTTTCATTAAAAGAAAATCTGCTACTCATCTGTGGGCATTACAAGGGTATTGACCAACGGGTGAGAGACCATTTTATTACCAAAGAAATTTCGATTGGAGATTATGTATTGAGTGGAGGCGAGTTGGCAGCTGCTGTGCTGGTAGACTCCATTGGCAGGCTAATACCAGGTGTATTAAATGATGAAACTTCTGCT